>JAGOBT010000096.1 GCA_017999135.1 Burkholderiaceae bacterium | reverse complement strand
GCGCCGTCCACGTCGGCGTCGGTCATGATGATGATGCGGTGGTAGCGCAGCTTGTCGATGTTGAACTCTTCGCTGCCGATGCTGGTGCCCAGCGCGGTGATCAGCGTCACGATGCTGTCGCTGCTCAGCAGCTTCTCGTAGCGCGCCTTTTCCACGTTCAAAATCTTGCCGCGCAGCGGCAGGATCGCCTGGAACTTGCGGTCACGCCCCTGCTTGGCGCTGCCGCCGGCGCTGTCGCCCTCCACGATGTAGATCTCGCACAGCGCCGGGTCTTTCTCCTGGCAATCGGCCAGCTTGCCGGGCAGGCCCATGCCGTCCAGCACGCCCTTGCGGCGCGTCATCTCGCGGGCCTTGCGCGCCGCCTCACGGGCGCGGGCAGCCTCCACGATCTTGCCGCAGATGATCTTGGCGTCCAGCGGGTTCTCTTGCAGCCAGTCGGTCAGCAGCTTGCTGACGATTTCTTCCACCGGGCCGCGCACTTCGCTTGATACGAGCTTGTCCTTGGTCTGGCTGCTGAACTTGGGCTCGGGCACCTTCACGCTCACAATGCAGGCCAGGCCTTCACGCATGTCGTCGCCGGCAATCTCCACCTTGGCCTTCTTGGCCAGCTCGTTGTCGTCGATGTACTTGTTGATCACCCGCGTCATCGCCGCGCGCAGGCCGGTCAGGTGGGTGCCACCATCGCGCTGCGGGATGTTGTTGGTGAAGCACAGCACGTTCTCGTTGTAGCTCTCGTTCCACTGCATCGCCACCTCAACACCCACGTTGGTGTTGTTGTCGCTCAGCTTGTCGCCCGCCGCGTGGAAGATGTTCGGGTGCAGCACCTTCTTGCCGGTGTTGATGAACTGCACGAAGCCACGCACGCCGCCGGCAAAGGCAAAGTTGTCTTCCTTGCCGTTGCGCTCATCCACCAGGCGGATCTTCACGCCGTTGTTCAAGAAGCTCAGTTCACGCAGCCGCTTGGCCAGCACGTCGTAGTGGAAGTCGATGTTCGAGAAGATGGTCTCGTCGGGCAGAAAGTGCACCTCGGTGCCACGCGCTTCGGTGTCGCCGATGATCTTCAGCGGCCGCACGTCAAAGCCGTCGCGCTGCTCCAGCAGGCCGTCTTGCGGCACGCCCATGGCAAATTCCATGAAGTGGGCCTTGCCGTCGCGGCGGATGGTCAGCCGCAGCCACTTGCTCAGGCCGTTCACGCAGCTCACGCCCACGCCGTGCAGGCCGCCGCTCACCTTGTAGCTGTTCTGGTTGAACTTGCCGCCGGCATGCAGTTCGGTCAGCGCAATCTCGGCTGCACTGCGCTTGGGCTCGTGCTTGTCGTCCATCTTCACGCCGGTGGGGATGCCGCGGCCGTTGTCGATGACGCTGATGCTGTTGTCGGAATGGATGGTGACGATGATGTCGTCGCAATGCCCGGCCAGCGCCTCGTCGATGCTGTTGTCGACCACCTCGAACACCAGGTGGTGCAGGCCGGTGCCGTCACTCGTGTCGCCGATGTACATGCCGGGGCGCTTGCGCACCGCTTCCAGGCCTTCCAGGATCTGGATGCTGCCTTCGCCATACGCCGCCGATGCCTCGTTGCCGGTGGACGCCGCAGCGCCTTCGGCGGTGGGCACCTCGCGTTGCGTCACGCCCGAGCTGGTGGTCTTCTTCGGGTTGTTGGGCAGGGTGGCGTCGGTCATCACAAGCTTTCTTCCGGGGTGGGCTGGCGCAAAGTACCGGCCCATCAAAACGCTGAAGCGGGCTCGGGGCCCGCTGTGCTGTGGTGTGGTGTGTGCGCTAGATGCGCATAGGCATCACCACGTACTTGAAGCCACTTTGCTCGGGCACGGTGATCAGCGCGCTGGCGTTGCCGTCCTGCAGCTCGATCTTCACCATGTCCTGGCTGATGTTGCTCAGCGCGTCCATCAGGTAGGTCACGTTGAAGCCCACCTCGATGGTGTCGCCGCCGTAGTCGATCTCGATCTCTTCCTTGGCTTCTTCCTGCTCGGCATTGCTGCTGGCAATGCGCAGGGTGCCCGGCTCGATGTTGACGCGCACGCCCTTGAACTTCTCGCTCGTCAGGATGGCCGCGCGCTGCAGGCTGGCCAGCAGGGTGGCGCGGCCCAGGGTCACGCTGTTCTTGTGGTTCTTGGGGATCACGCGGTTGTAGTCGGGGAACTTGCCCTCGACCAGCTTGGTGACGAAGTCCATGCCCGAGAAGCTGAACTTGGCCTGGTTGCCGGCAAAGCGCATCTCGATGGGGGTGTCCTCGTCCTTCAGCAGGCGCTGCAGCTCCAGCACCGTCTTGCGCGGCAGGATCACCTCCTGCTTCGGGATGTCGGTCTCCAGCTGGCTTTGCGCCAGGCCCAGGCGGTGGCCGTCGGTGGCCACCAGGGTCAGCTGCTTGCCTTCGGCCACGAACAGGATGCCGTTCAGGTAGTAGCGGATGTCGTGCACCGCCATCGCGAAGTGCACCTGGTTGATCAGCGTCTTCAGCGTCTTCTGCGGCACGCTGAAGGCGGGGCCGAAGTCGACCGCTTCGTTCACCAGCGGGAAGTCATCCGCCGGCAGCGTCTGCAGCGTGAAGCGGCTCTTGCCGCCGGTCAGCGTCAGCTTGTTGGCCGCTGCGGTCAGGGTCACCAGCTGGTCGTTTGGCAGGCTGCGCAGGATGTCGATCAGCTTGCGCGCACCCACCGTGGTGCTCAGGTTGCCCGCATCGCCGCCCAGCGTGGCCTGGGTGCGCACCTGGATCTCGAGATCGCTGGTGGTGAACTCGATGTCCTCGCCGGTCTTCTTCAGCAGCACATTGGCCAGGATGGGCAGCGTGTGACGCCGCTCCACGATGCCGGCCACGCTTTGCAGGGCTTCCAGCAGTTTTTGTTGCGGCGCTTTCAGAACAATCATGTCTTCCTCTTTGAACTTGGTAGTTCTAGTAGAGAGCGGTGGTTTGTGTGAACAAGCCCATTTTCGCCTGTCTTTTCAAGGCCTTAGCTGGCGCCAAAGTCTGTGGGCCAGCACCCCGGAGCCTGGCGCGCCACAGACAACAACTTCGCCGCGCGCCCCGGGCCTGTGGACAGGTGCCCGGTTGTTCGAGACTTGTCCACACACCTGTGCCTTGACAGCGCGCGCCACCGTCACCCCTTCAGCGTCTGTTCCAGCACATGCAGCTGCTGGTTCAGTTCACTGTCTTTCTGCCGGTCGCCGCCGATCTTGCGCACCGCATGCAGCACCGTGGTGTGGTCGCGCCCGCCGAACAGCTCACCGATCTCGGGCAGGCTCTTCTGCGTCATCTCCTTGGCCAGGTACATGGCAATCTGGCGCGGCTTGGCAATGCTGGCCGGCCGCTTCTTGCTGTACATGTCGGCGATCTTGATCTTGTAGAAGTCAGCCACCGTCTTCTGGATGTTCTCGACGCTGATCTGCCGGTTCTGGATCGACAGCAGGTCTTTCAGCGCCTCGCGCGCCAGGCCGATGTTGATGTCCTTGTGGCTGAAGCGGCTGTAGGCCAGCACCTTGCGCAGCGCGCCTTCCAGTTCACGCACGTTGGCGCGCACGTTCTTGGCCACGAAGAAGGCCACGTCCTCGGGCATCTCGGTGCCCTCGGCCAGCGCCTTGCGGATCAGGATGGCCACCCGCATTTCCAGCTCGGGCGGCTCGATGGCGACGGTCAGCCCGGCGTCGAAGCGGCTGGTCAGGCGTTCATCGATGTCGACCAGGCCCTTGGGGTAGGTGTCGCTGGTCATGATGATGTGCGCCCGCTTGGCCAGCAGCGCCTCGAAGGCGTTGAAGAATTCTTCCTGGGTGCGGTCTTTGCCGGCGAAGAACTGCACGTCGTCGATCAGCAGCAGATCCAGGCTGTGGTACTTGGCCTTCAGCTCATCGAACGTCTTGCGCTGGTAGTTCTTCACCACGTCGGAAATGAACTGCTCGGCATGCAGGTACAGCACCCGGGCATCGGGCTTGTCGCGCAGCAGCGCATTGCCCACGGCGTGGATCAGGTGCGTCTTGCCCAGGCCCACGCCGCCGTAGATGAACAGCGGGTTGTACATCACACCCGGCGCGCCGGCCACGTGCAGCGCGGCGGTGCGGGCCATCTGGTTGGCACGGCCGGCCACCAGGGTGTCGAAGGTGAGCGCGGTGTTCAGCTTGTGGCTGTTGGACGCCGGCGGCAGGTGCAGCGGACCGCCGGCCGATGGGCGGCCATCAGCCGGGGCGGCCGACGCCGGCCGCACGCTGGTGGACGGTGCCACCGCCTGGCCGTTCAGCAGCGCGGCGGCGCGCACAGGGCCGCTGGCTGCCGGCGGGCGCGTGGGCGGGGCCTCGCGCGCGGCCAGGGCCAGTTCCAGCCGCACCGGGCAGCCGGCCAGCTCGGTCAGGATGATTTCGATGCGGTGCGCGTATTGCGACCGGATCCAGTCCAGCTTGAAGCGGTTGGGCACGCGCACCTGCGCCACCGCGCCGCCCTGGCCGTCATCGGTGATGTCGGCCGGTGGCAGCGCGCGGATCCAGGTGTTGAATTGCTGTTCGGACAGTTCGGTCGCGAGTTGCTCGCAACCCCGCTGCCACAGGTCTGGGCTCATTGTGGACAAGTTCTTCTGAGAGCGGCCGCATTGTAGGCCCGCCGGGCCCCGCCGGCGATGGTTATCCACAGTTCGCCGGCCCACGTCAATCCAGCCTGCAAGCCACGGTTTGCGGTGCAAGTGTTTGACCGCAAAGGGGGTTTTTGCTCTAATCATGGGTTTCCCCAACGCGCAGGTGCGCGCTGGCCAGGCGCTGATGACCACCGGTGCCTGCAGCGCGGCCCCATTTCTGAGCACCCGGCACCCGCTGGGTGCAACCTGCGCCCAGCGTTCCAGCGTTGTGGGGGCCCCTGAAGGAAATCATCATGAAGCGCACCTACCAGCCTTCCAAGACGCGCCGCGCCCGCACGCACGGCTTCCTCGTCCGCATGAAGACACGCGGCGGCCGTGCCGTCATCGCTGCGCGCCGCGCCAAGGGCCGCAAGCGTCTGTCGCAGGTCTGATCCCGGCGGCTGCGGCACCCTCTGTCGCGCAACCAGGCACCGGCGCACCAGGCCATGGTCGGGCGCATCCTGCGATCGGCCGATTTCCAGCGTGTGTTGGCCACGTCGCCACGCTCGCGAAGCACGCACTTCGCCGCACACCACGTGCCGGCGTGCCCCAGCCTGCCCGCCAAACCGCAGCGCAAGCCGGTTTCCACAGAGTTGTCCACAGGTGATGCACCAACTTGCCCACTGGCTGTGGATGACACCCCGGCCGTGAGCCCGGCAGCCGCCCCCCAGGGCCAGTGGCTGGGGCTGGTGGTGCCCAAGAAGCACGCCCGCCGCGCCGTCACCCGCAACCTCATCAAGCGCCAGATGCGCGCCGTGATGGCCAGCGCCGGTGCCGGCCTGCCCGACGGCCTGTGGGTGCTGCGGCTGAAGGCCCCGTTCGACCGGCAGGTCTACACCAGCCCCGCGTCGGTGCCCTTGCTGCATGCCGCGCGGGACGAACTGCAGCTGCTGCTGCAGCGCGCTGCCGTGCCGCGGCGCTGATCGGCTGGCCGTGCACAGCCCACCCCCCGGGTCCACCCCCGGCCACTGGCCGCGCCTGGCGCTGATCGGCCTGGTGCGTGGCTACCGTTATCTGCTCAAGCCCTGGCTGGGCAATGTCTGCCGCTTCGAGCCCAGTTGCTCGGCCTATGCCCTGGGTGCGCTGCAGCAGCATGGCGCCGCGGCCGGCGCCTATCTGGCGGCGCGCCGCATCCTGCGCTGCCAGCCCTGGTGCGACGGGGGCTGCGACCCTGTGCCCGCCACGGCCCCCGCCCTGTTCACCCGTTTGCTTTCTTCGAAGACCCGTCCATGACCGACATCCGCCGTTCCATCCTCTGGATCGTGTTCTCTGTCTCGCTGGTGATGCTCTGGGATGCCTGGAACACGCACAACGGCCATCCGTCGATGTTTGCGCCCGCGGTGCCCAAGCCAGTGGCCGCATCGGGCGCCGCGCCCGCCAACACAGCGCCATCGGCGGCCGGCGTGCCGGCAGCGGCCACGGTGGCGGGTGCCACGCCCACCGCCGCCACGCCTGCGGCCGGCGCGGCCGTGCCGGTGTCCAGCGAGAAGGTGACCATCACCACCGACGTGGTGAAGGCCACCTTCGACACCAAGGGCGGCGATCTCATCCGCCTGGAGCTGCTGAAGTTCAACGACGCCGTCGACCCCCAGCAGAACGCAGTGCTGTTCGACCAGACCGCGCAGCGCGTGTACCTGGCGCAGACGGGCCTGGTCACCACCCAGCCCGGCGTCAGCCTGCCCAACCACTTCACCGTGATGCGGGCGCTGCCTGGCGAACGCACGCTGGCCGATGGCCAGAAGGAATTGAGCATCAGCTTCGAATCGCCCGAGATCGGCGGCGTGCAGCTGGTCAAGACTTACACCTTCCGCCGTGGCGAGTACCCGGTGGCGGTGAAGCATGCGGTGAAGAACAACGCCGCGGCGCCGGTCAGCCCGCAGCTGTACCTGCAGCTGGCACGTGACGGCAACCCGCCGGCCGGTGAATCGAGCTTCTACTTCACCTTCACCGGCCCGGCGATGTACACCGACGCCAGCAAGTTCAAGAAGATCGAGTTCAAGGACATCGAGAAGGGCAACGCCGACCACGACAAGGCGGCCGACAACGGCTGGGTGGGCATGGTGCAGCACTACTTCGCCAGCGCCTGGCTGCTGCCCGACAACGCCCAGCGCGAGTTCCGCACCGCGAAGGTGAGCAACAACTTCTACTCCATCGCCATGGTGGTGCCGCTGGGCGAGGTGGCCCCGGGCGCCAGCAAGGACCACGCGGCCACCCTGTTTGCCGGCCCGCAGGAAGAGAAGAAGCTCGAAGCCCTGGCCCCCGGGCTGGAACTGGTGAAGGACTACGGCTGGCTCACCATCCTGAGCAAGCCGCTGTTCTGGCTGCTGGACAAGCTGCACCAGATGCTGGGCAACTGGGGCTGGGCCATCGTCGCCCTGGTGGTGCTGCTGAAGATCGCGTTCTACGGGCTCAATGCCCACGCCTACAAGTCCATGGGCAAGATGAAGGCCATCAACCCCAAGGTGATGGAGATGCGCGAGCGCTACAAGGACAAGCCGCAGCAGATGCAGCAGGAGATGATGCGCATCTACCGCGAGGAGAAGATCAACCCGCTGGGCGGCTGCCTGCCGATCTTCGTGCAGATGCCGTTCTTCATCGCGCTGTACTGGGTGCTGCTGTCGAGCGTGGAAATGCGCGGTGCGCCGTGGATCGGCTGGATCACCGACCTGTCGACGAAAGACCCGTTCTTCATCCTGCCGCTGCTGATGACGGCCAGCACCATGTTCCAGACCTGGCTGAACCCGACGCCGCCCGATCCGGTGCAGGCCAAGCTGATGTGGTTCATGCCGCTGATCTTCAGCGTGATGTTCTTCTTCTTCCCGGCCGGCCTGGTGCTGTACTGGCTGACGAACAACGTGCTGGGCATCGCGCAGCAGTGGTTCATCAACCGCCAGCTGGGGCTGAACAAGTAACCACCGGGTTGCCGCACGGCCCGGCGTGACGGGCTGCACGCCCGCCGCCGGCGCATCCCCTGCCTGGGGCTTCCTCGCCTGCGGCGATGCGCCGATGATGGCCTGACGGAAGCGATGCTGGCCACCGCCTCCAACGGTCAATGCGGGGTCCACCCGGTGTCGCCCGGCACCGGCCCTGGAACGTGCATCGGGGCGCACACGCGGGCGGCCCGGCGTTCCGCCCCGCGCCATCTGCCCGGCCCGCGCCGCCGCTGCACGCTGCACCACAATCGGCAGCGTGCAGCCCGCAACCTCCCATCCAGACCCGATCGTCGCCATCGCCACCGCCCCGGGGCGGGGCGCGGTGGGCATCGTGCGCGTCTCCGGCCATGGCCTGGCCGCGCTGGTGCAGGCCCTGTGCGGCCGCATGCTGCCGCCGCGCCAGGCGGTGTACGGCCCCTTCCGCGATGCCGAGGGCCACGCCATCGACCAGGGCCTGGCGCTGTGGTTTCCGGCGCCGCACAGCTACACCGGTGAAGACGTGCTGGAGCTGCAGGCCCATGGCGGCCCGGTGGTGCTGCAGCTGCTGCTGGCGCGCTGCCTGCAGGCCGGTGCCGCTGCCGACCCGGCCACCGGCGCACCCACCGCCCCGCGCCTGCGCCTGGCCCAGCCGGGTGAATTCACCCAGCGGGCCTTTCTCAACGACAAGCTCGACCTGGCCCAGGCCGAGGCGGTGGCCGATCTGATCGCCGCCAGCACCGAAGCCGCGGCCCGCTCGGCCGGGCGGTCACTCAGCGGCGCGTTCTCGCAGGAGATCGAGGCCCTGCGCCAGCGCACCGTGCGGCTGCGCATGCTGGTGGAGGCCACGCTCGACTTTCCCGAGGAAGAGATCGACTTCCTGCAGCAGGCCGACGCGCTGGGCCAGCTCGACGCCATCGACACCAGCCTGGCTGCCGTGATGGCCCGCGCACGGCAAGGCGCGCTGCTGAACGAAGGCCTGCAGGTGGTGCTGGCCGGCCAGCCCAATGTCGGCAAGAGCAGCCTGCTGAATGCGCTGGCCGGGGCCGAGCTGGCCATCGTCACCGCCATCCCCGGCACCACGCGCGACAAGGTCAGCCAGACCATCCAGATCGAAGGCGTGCCGCTGCACATCACCGACACCGCTGGCCTGCGCGACGAGGCCGATGCCAGCGACGAGGTGGAGCGCATCGGCATCGGCCGCAGCTGGGCGGCGATTGCCGAGGCCGATGCGGTGATCTTTTTGCACGACATCACCCGCCGCGGCGAGCCAGCCTACGAAGCGGCCGATGCAGCGATCGCCGAGCGCCTGGCCAGCGTGGCGCCCAGCCGCATCCTGCAAGTGCACAACAAGACTGACAGTCTGCCCGCGGGCATGCAGCCTGGCCTGCCGCCCGGCGCCATCGGCCTGTCGGCGCGCACCGGCGCCGGGCTGGATGCCCTGCGCCAGGCGCTGCTGCGGCGCGTCGGCTGGCAGGCTGCCACCGAAG
>JAGOBT010000095.1 GCA_017999135.1 Burkholderiaceae bacterium | reverse complement strand
GACCGTCGCCGAGGCCAGCGGCGCCCCGCGCCACCGTTACCAGAGCCTGGCCAGGACCCAGTCGGTGACCACGCTGTCGGAGATCGAGGCGGCCGAGGTCGAGCGCACGCCCACCGGCCAGCCCGAGTTGGACCGGGTGCTGGGCGGCGGCATCGTCGAGGGCGGCGTGGTGTTGATCGGCGGCGACCCGGGCATCGGCAAGAGCACGCTGCTGCTGCAGGCGGCTGAGACCCTCAGTTCGCAAGTGAAGGTGCTGTACGTCACCGGTGAGGAAAGTGGCGCCCAGGTCGCGCTGCGCGCCCGCCGCCTGGGCCTGGCTGGCACGCAATTGCGGGTGCTGGCCGAGATCCAGCTGGAGAAGATCCAGGCCGCGCTGGCCGCCGAGCAGCCGGCCTTCTGCGTGATCGACTCGATCCAGACGGTCTATAGCGACCAGCTGACCAGCGCCCCCGGCAGCGTGGCCCAGGTGCGTGAATGCGCGGCGCAGCTGACGCGCACCGCCAAGGCCAGCGGCTGCGCCATCGTGCTGGTGGGCCATGTGACCAAGGAAGGCGCGCTGGCCGGCCCGCGGGTGCTGGAGCACATCGTCGACACGGTGCTGTACTTCGAGGGCGACACCCACAGCAGCTACCGGCTGGTGCGGGCGATCAAGAACCGCTTCGGCGCGGTCAACGAGATCGGCGTGTTCGCGATGACCGAGCGCGGGTTGAAGGGCGTCAGCAACCCGAGCGCGATCTTCCTGTCCACCCACGGCGCGCCAGTGCCGGGCAGCTGCGTGCTGGTCACGCTGGAAGGCACGCGGCCGTTGCTGGTGGAGATCCAGGCGCTGGTCGATTCAGGCGGCCCCAGCCCGCGGCGGTTGTCGGTCGGCCTGGAGCGCGACCGGCTGGCGATGCTGCTGGCGGTGCTGCACCGCCATGCCGGCGTGCAGTGCGGCGACCAGGACGTGTTCGTCAACGCGGTGGGCGGCGTGCGCATTTCCGAGCCGGCGGCCGACCTGGCGGTGCTGCTGGCCATCCAGGGATCGTTGCGCGGCAAGGCCCTGCCCAGCGGCTTCTTCGCCTTCGGCGAGGTGGGGCTGGCGGGCGAGGTGCGGCCCGCCCCGCGTGGGCAGGAGCGGCTGAAGGAGGCCGCCAAACTGGGCTTCTCCATCGCGCTGGTGCCCCGCGCCAATGCGCCGAAGAAGCCGATCGAAGGCCTCACGGTGCATGCGGTCGAGCGCATCGAGGAAGCGATCGAGGTGGTGCGCGGGCTCTAGCCCGGTGCCGGATCACACACAGGCAGGACAGGCATGGACGGACGGATCGGATGGGCGCTGGCGGTGGCCGCGGTGGCGCTGGGTTACGTGCAGTGGGGCTGGAAGGGCGTGGTGCTGGCGGTTTCGGGCATCGTGTTCTGGCTGCTGATGCAGTTCACCCGCGCGCTGCGGGCCATGCGCACCGCCGGCGGTGCGCCGGTGGGACATGTGGCCAGCGCGGTGATGCTGCAGGCCCGGCTCAAGAAGGGCCAGCGGCTGATGGACATCATCCTGCTCACCCACAGCCTGGGCGAGAAGCTGGCCGAAGACCCGGAAACCTTCCGCTGGACGGACGCATCCGGCGCCGCGGTGACGGTGGAACTGGTCAAGGGCCGCTGCGTGCGCTGGTCGCTGGCGCGGCCGGACGATGCGGGCGGCGCGCCCGTGGGCAATGGGCCCGCCGCTTAGAATCCGGCCCCTGGCAACCTGAGCAAACACCGAGGAATTCCGATGTCCATGTCCGACCGCGACGGCAAGATCTGGATGGACGGGCAGATGGTCGACTGGCGCGACGCCAAGATCCATGTGCTCAGCCACACCCTGCACTATGGCTGCGGCGCCTTCGAGGGCGTGCGAGCCTACAACACCGCCCAGGGCACCGCCATCTTTCGGCTGCAGGAGCACACCGAGCGCCTGTTCAACAGCGCCAAGATCCTGCGCATGAAGATCCCCTTCACGCCCGAGCAGGTGATGCAGGCCCAGCTGGACGTGGTGCGCGAGAACAGGCTCGAGAGCTGCTACCTGCGCCCGCTGGTGTGGATCGGCGACCAGAAGCTGGGCGTCAGCCCCAAGGGCAACACCATCCACCTGATGGTGGCGGCCTGGCCCTGGGGCGCCTACCTGGGTGAAGAAGGCCTGGCGCGCGGCATCCGCGTCAAGACCAGCAGCTACACCCGTCACCACGTCAACATCACGATGACGCAGGCCAAGGCGGTGAGCAACTACACCAACAGCATCCTGGCCAACATGGAAGCCACCGATGAAGGCTACGACGAGGCGCTGCTGCTGGACTCGGCCGGCTTCGTCAGCGAAGGCGCGGGCGAGAACCTGTTCATCATCAAGAAGGGCGTGGTCTACACGCCCGACCTGTCGGCCGGCGCCCTGAACGGCATCACCCGCGACACCATCTTCAACATCTGCAACGACCTGGGCCTGACGCTGAAGGAAAAGCGCATCACCCGCGACGAGGTCTACATCTGCGACGAGGCGTTTTTCACCGGCACCGCCGCCGAAGTGACGCCGATCCGCGAGCTCGACCGCATCGAACTCGGCCGCGGCAGCCGCGGCCCGATCACCGAGAAGATCCAGTCGGCCTTCTTCGACATCGTCAACGGCCGCAACGCGAAGTACGCCGAGTGGCTCACGAAAGTTTGAGCCCCCGGCCGCCTGGCGGCCGCCCCCCGTGGGGGCGACGCCACCGGACCGGGAAACCCGGATCCGGCGTCGCCCGCTGATCCACACCGCCCCTGGTCGCTGCGCGACCGGTCCCAGAGGGACAAGACATGACATCTGCAGCAAGCGCCGTGGTCGAAGTGACCGCCCAGGACGTGCAGGGCCCCGGCGTGGTGGCCTGCCCCAACCCCAAGATGGCGCTGTGGAGCACCCACCCCAAGGTGTTCATCGACGTGGCCACCACCGGCGAAGGCAAGTGCCCCTACTGCGGCACCGTCTACCGCCTGAAAGCTGGCGAGAAGCTGCACGCGCACTGACGCTGCCGCCACCCGGCACGCGCCCATGACGGCCGCCGCCGCGCTGCCCCCCGCCGCACAGTTGCAGGCGCTGGCCCAGGCGGCGCTGCTGGCGCACCTGGACCGCGACGACGCCGACCATGCGGTCGGCAGCCTGCTGGCCGATCTGGCCGAGGCCTGCGGGCGGCGCGTCTGGTGGGACGGCACGCCCGGCGCGCAGCCTGGGCATGCCGACGACGGCACCCTGTGCCTGCCACTGCAGCGGCTGGGCACGCAACTGGGCCGCCTGTGCCTGCACCCAGGCGCTGACCTGGCTGCGGGCCCGGCTGCCGCCGCGCTGGGCGCCGTCACCGACACCGTGGCCGCGCTGCTGCTGCGCAGCCGCACTGCCCGCCAGGCCGGTCACACGCCCGGCACTGCCAGTGGCGGTGCCCTGGTACGGGCCGCGTTGCGGGGCGCCGGCACCTTCGTCTGGGAATGGCACATCCCCAGTGACCGGCTCGGTGACATCGACGAAGGCTTCGAGCAGCTGGGCTACCCGCGCGATGCCGGCCGCCGCAGCCAGCAGGACTGGGACGCGCTGATCCACCCCGATGACCGCGACGCCAACCACCAGGCCTATCTGCGCCATGCGGCCGGCCAGGTCGACCACTACACCCACAACTACCGGGCCCGCGCGGCCGACGGCACCTGGCGCTGGCTGCAGGAGCGGGGCCGCATCGTCGAATGGACGGCCGACGGCACGCCGTTGCGCATGGTGGGTGTGCAGTCCGATGTCACCGCGCAGCGGCAGGCCGAGGCGGCTGCCAGCGCCGCCACCGAGCGGCTGGGCAAGATCGCCGCGCATGTGCCCGGCGCGCTGTTCCAGTTCCAGCGCGACGACGACGGCTTCGGCCGCTTTCCCTACATCAGCGAGCGCTGCGTGGCGCTGTTCGGCGTGCACCCGGCCGCGCTGGCGGCCGATGCCACGCAGCTGCTGCGCCGGGTCGACCTGGACCAGCGTGCTGCCGTGATGGCCAGCATCGACGCGTCGGGGGCCGCCTTGATGCCCTGGGTGCAGGAGTTCCAGGTGCGCCGGCCTGACGGCGCGCTGCGCTGGATCCGCGGCAGTGCCACGCCCCAGCGCGAACCCGATGGCCAAGTGCTGTGGCACGGCTACTTCGAAGACCTGACCGAGTGGCACGCGCTGGCGCGTGCCGAGCACCGCCAGCGCCTGGCCGAAGCGGCCAACCTGGCCAAGACCGAGTTCCTGTCGCGCATGAGCCATGAGCTGCGCACCCCGCTGAACGCGGTGCTGGGCTTTGCGCAGCTGATGGACCTGGATGCCGACGCACCCCTGGCCGACGGGCAGCGCCGCCGGCTGGCGCTGATCCGCCAGGCCGGCGAGCACCTGCTGGCGATGATCGACGATCTGCTCGATCTCACCAGCATCGAGGCCGGCCGCGTGCCGCTGGCGCCCGAGCGGCTGGACCTGCGTCCGCTGGCCGACGACGTGCTGGCGCTGGTGCAGGCCGCTGCCAGCCGGCATGACGTGGCCCTGGCCTGCGTCGGTGCGGGCGTGGTGGCCTGGGCCGACCGCACCCGCCTGCGCCAGGTGCTGATCAACCTGCTGAGCAATGCCATCAAGTACAACCGGCCCGGCGGCCGCGTGCTGGTGCAACTGCAGGCCGACGGCGCCCGGGCCGTGGTGCAGGTGCATGACACCGGCCTGGGCCTCAGCGCCGAGGATTGCGCCCAGCTGTTTCAGCCCTTCAACCGCCTGGGCCAGGCCCGCGGGCCGGTGGAGGGCACCGGCATCGGGCTGGCCGTCACCCACCACCTGGTGCGGCTGATGGGTGGCCAGATCACGGTGCAGAGCACGCCCGGCGAGGGCAGCTGCTTCAGCGTGACGCTGCCGACGCTGGCGCCGGCCGAGCCGGCGCCAGCCGGTCAGGGCACCAGCTTGCCGTAGAACACCACCGGGCCGGTGGGCTGGCCGGTGGGCGAGCCGCCTGGCGGCTCCACGCTGACGGCCATGTGGTCCAGCGCGCTGCCCTGCAGCCCGCCGGGCAGGGCGCCCGGCCGCAGCACGGTCACGCCGTCGGCGCGGATCAGGCCCAGCGATTGCGGCTTGCCGGTGGCCGTGGCCCACCACAGCTGCAGCGTGCGGTCGCTCTGCACCGCCACCGGCTGCACCGGCCGGGCCACCGCGGCACGGCCGTCGGCACTGAAGCTGGCCACCACGCTGCCGCCGATGCCCGCCGCATTGCCGGTGGGTTGCAGCACCACCATCACCGGCGGTGCGCTGGGGCCGGGCTGGGTCAGCAGCAGGCCCAGCGCCAGGGCGGCCACGGTGGCCACGCCCGACAGCCCGCGCCAGAACGCCAGGCCGCGCCACCAGGGCAACGGTGGCGTTGCGGCGGCTGCCGCGGGCTCGGGCCACAGCCGGTGGGCGATGCGCTCCCAGGTGTGCGCTGGCGGGGCCTGCTCGACGACCACCGCGGTCAGCGGCATCAGCCGGGCCTGCCAGTCGGCCACCGCGGTGCGCAGCGCCGGGTGGCCGGGCAGCAGGGCTTCGAAGCGGCGCCGGGCGGCGCCGCGCAGCGTGCCGGCCACGTACTGCGCCGCCAGGGCGTCGGCCAGTGTCTTGTTGGCGTAATCCATGTCAGATCCCCAAGGGGCCGTTGCCCGCATCGCGCTGGGCGGCCCGTTCCAGGCAGGTCTTGAGTGTCATCAGCGCGCGGCGCACCCAGCTCTTCACTGTGCCCAGGGGCTGGTGCAGCTGGTCGGCCACCTCGGCGTGCGACAGGCCATCGAAGAAGGCCAGCGCCACGCTCTGGCGCTGCTGGGCGCTCAGCCCCTCCATGCAGTGGCCCAGCTGGCGGGCGTCACTGGCGCGTTCCAGCAGCGCGGCCGGGCCGGGGGCGTCGTCGGCCAGGCGCTCGGCGGCGCTGGGCCGGTCGTCGTCGTCATCGTCGGCATGCAGCGATTCGGTCTGTGGCTGGGCCTGCGCGCGGCGCAGGCTGTCGATGGCCTTGTTGCGGGCGATGTGGGTCAGCCAGGTCAGCGGCTGGGCGCGCTGGGCGTCGAAGCTGCCGGCGGCCTTCCAGGCGTTGACGTACACCTCCTGCAGCAGGTCTTCGGCCAGGTCGCGGTCGCGCTGGATGCGCAGGATCACCGCGAACAGGTGGCCGCTGCTCAGCTCGTAGACGCGGCGGAAGGCGGCGCGGTCGCCCAGTGCGCTGCGGGCAAGCTGCTGCGCCAGCTCGTGGCTGCGGGCCGTCCAGTCGATCTGCGGTGTTTTCATCGGGGTCGGGCCTTGTCTGCTGTGTCTCGCTGCGCCAGGGGCGGGGGGTTCTGGGGGTGCTGCCTACAATCCGCGGCCATGCCGCGACCGAAAGAATTCATCCTCACCCTGGCATGCCGGGACACCACCGGCATCGTGTATGCCGTTTCCGGCCTGCTGTACCAGGCCGGCTGCAACATCATCGATTCACAGCAGTTCGGCGACGTGCAGGGCGAGGATGCCACGGGTCTGTTCTTCATGCGGGTGCATTTCGAGGCGCCCCCGCACCTGGCCGACACGGCCATGCTGGAGAACCTGTTCAGCCATGTACGCACGCAACACGGAATGGATGCACGCTTCCATGCCGTGGCGCAGCGCCCGCGCCTGCTTCTGATGGTGAGCACCCACGGCCACTGCCTGAACGACCTGCTGTTCCGCTGGAAGAGCGGGCAGCTGGCGGTCGACATCCCGGCCATCGTCAGCAACCACCCCACCTACGCCGCGCTGGCCGACAGCTACGGCATCCCGTTCCACCACCTGCCGCTGCCCACCGGGGCCGATGCCGCCACCAAGCGCGCGCAAGAGCAGCAGATCGAATCCATCATCGACCGCGAGGCCATCGACCTGGTGGTGCTGGCGCGCTACATGCAGATCCTGAGCCCCGAGTTCTGCGCCGCACTGAAGGGCCGGGCGATCAACATCCACCACAGCTTCCTGCCCAGCTTCAAGGGCGCCAAGCCGTACTTCCAGGCCCATGCGCGTGGCGTGAAGCTGATCGGCGCCACGGCGCATTACGTCACCGCCGACCTGGACGAGGGCCCGATCATCGAGCAGGACGTGGAGCGGGTCGATCACGCCATGTCGGCCGAGCAGATCACCGCCGTGGGCCGCGACGTGGAATGCGTGGTGCTGGCCCGCGCAGTGCGCTGGCATGTGGAGCGCCGCGTGCTGATGAACGGCCACAAGTCGGTGATCTTCCGCTGAGCCCGCCATGCCCATCCCCACACCCCAGACCGCCCACCTGATGGCATCACCCGACGACGTCGAGGCGCAGTTCTACGAAGCCCTGCGCGAGGCCGATCTCGACAAGCTGATGGCGCTGTGGGCCGACGACGACGAGGTGTTCTGCGTGCACCCCGGCGGGCCGCGGGTGGTGGGGCCGCAGGCGGTGCGGGTGGCATTCGAGGCGGTGTTCGCCGCCAGCGGTCGCATCCATGCCCAGCCCGAGCGGGTGCGCCGGGTGCACACGCTCGACAGCGCGGTGCACAACCTGGTCGAGCGCATCGAGCTGCACGGCGAAGGCGGCACCCGCACCGGCTTCGTGGTGGCCACCAACGTCTACATCAAGACGGCCCAGGGCTGGCGCATGGTGGCCCACCATGCCAGCCCCGGCACCGCCCAGGAGACGCCCGAGATCGTGGAAGCACCGTCGGTGCTGCACTGATCCGCTGATCCGCATGCAGGCGTTTCGTGCGCCGTGGTGGCTGCCCGGCGGCCACGCGCAGACCATCTGGGCCGCCAAGCTGGCGCGCCATGCGCCCGAACCGGCGGCGCCGCCGCGCTGGCGCCGCGAGCGCTGGGCCACGCCCGACGCCGATTTCATCGAGGTCGATTTCCAGGATGCACCGGCCGGCGCGCCGTTGCTGGTGCTGTTCCACGGGCTGGAAGGCTCGTCGGCCAGCCACTACGCGCGCGCCTTCGCCCATTGGGCGGCCGCGGCGGGCGTGGCGCTGGCGGTGCCGCACTTCCGCGGCTGCTCGGGCCCGCTGAACCTGGGGCCGCGCGCCTACCACTCGGGTGATTTCGAGGAGATCGGCTGGATCCTGGGCCGGCTGCGGCTGCGCAGCGCCGGGCCGCTGCAGGCGGTGGGCATCTCGCTGGGCGGCAATGCGCTGCTGCGCTGGGCGCAGGAGGCCGGCGACAGCGCCACCGTGGTGGCCAGCGCGGTGGTGGCGGTGTGCTCGCCGGTCGATCTGGCAGCCAGCGGCCGGGCCATCGGCCGCGGCTTCAACCGGCAGGTGTACACCCGCATGTTCCTGCGCACGATGAAGCCCAAGGCCCTGGCCAAGCTGGCCCAGCACCCGGGGCTGTTCAGCCGCGAGGCGCTGCTGGCCGCGCGTGATCTGTACCAGTTCGACAACCTGTTCACTGCGCCGCTGCACGGCTTCCGCGACACCGAAGACTACTGGGCGCGCGCCTCGGCCAAGCCGCACCTGGCGCGCATCCGCATCCCGGCGCTGGTGATCAACGCGCTGAACGACCCCTTCGTGCCCGCTGCCAGCCTGCCACGCGCCGGCGAGGTGGGCCGCTGGGTGCAGCTGTGGCAGCCGCCGCATGGCGGCCACGTGGGCTTCCCGCAAGGGCGATTTCCGGGCCATGTGCACGCGCTGCCGCAAGCCGTGGCAGGCTGGCTGCAGCAACACCGCTGAAACCCGCCACCGGAGACCCCCATGGATGACATCGTCAAGGCCGCGCTGAAGAAATGGCCCAACGTGCCGCATTGCCACGGCTGGCTGGCGCTGGACGCGCGCGGCGATTGGTACATGCGCGACGACCGCATCCAGGCCGCCGGGCCGTTTCCGCAGGTCAAGGGCAGCCGCATCGACCACGACAAGCTCAAGGCCTTCATCGCCCGCAACTACCAGGCCGATGCTGCCGGCTGCTGGCACTTCCAGAACGGCCCGCAGCGGGTGTATGTGCAGCTGGAGGCCACGCCCTGGGTGTGGCGCGTGCAGTGGCCCGACGATCCGGCGGCGCCGGCCCCCTCCGTCACCAGCCACA
>JAGOBT010000633.1 GCA_017999135.1 Burkholderiaceae bacterium | reverse complement strand
AACAAGGTGTGGTGGCCTCGCCCGAGGTGTTCCAGCAGATCGGTGCCATCACCCGCATGCTGCACGACACCATGCAGCAGCTGGGCGTGATGCCCAAGCTGCAGATGGCGGCCGATGGCATCCCCGATGCGCGCAGTCGGCTGAGCTACATCGCCACCAAGACGGCCGCGGCCGCCGAGAAGGTGCTGAACTCGGTCGACCAGGCCAAGGCCGAGCATGCGGCCATCGCCGCCCAGACCCGCAGCCTGGCCGCCGCCCTGCAGGCCGACCCGGTGAAGGCCGTGGCATCGGGCGCGGTGTTCAACTTCGTCAACGACGTCGAGGCCCGCACCCGGACCATCGACAGTCACCTGACCGACATCATGATGGCGCAGGACTTCCATGACCTGACCGGCCAGGTGGTGGCCAAGGTGGTGGGCCTGGCCAACGAGCTGGAGGACAGCCTGGTGAAGCTGCTGGTGCAGGTGGTGCCGCCCGAGCAGCGCGAGAAGGTCGACGCCAGCGTGCTGCACGGCCCGGTGGTCAACCCCGAAGGCCGCACCGACGTGGTGACCAACCAGGGCGAGGTCGACGACCTGCTGGCCAGCCTGGGCTTCTGACCCCCGGCAAGCGCCGGTGACCGGGCGGCCTGCGGGCCGCCCGTTGGCGTGTCTGCGCCGGCTGCGCCGGTTCAAGTCGGGCGCCCGGCGGCCGATATGCACGGGTGTACGGACAGTGCCTTGCGTGGGCTGCCGGCATCCATCGCACCCTGGATCCCCATGAACTTCCAACACCTCACACTGGCCCGCCGACTGGGCCTGAGCTTTGCCGCCCTGGTCCTGATGTCGCTGTTCAGCAGCGGCCTGGGGCTCTACAAGTTGGCGCAGGTGCAGGATGCGCTGGACGACGTGGTGCTCGACAACAACCGCAAGGTCGAGCTGCTGACGACCATGTCGGAGCAGGTGCACGTGGTGGCGCGTGTGCTCCGCACGCTGGTGATCATCACCGAACCGTCGGAAGACGCGGCGGAACACAAGAAGATCGATGAGGCGCGCGCCCGCTACGACGCGGCCTGGGCCGAACTGGAGAAGATGCCGGCCTCGCCCGAAGGGCAGGACCTGCGCAAGTCCATCGCCGCGGCGCGCGAGGTCGCCCGCCCCTTGAACGACCAGGCCATCAAGGCCGGGATGGACAACGAGTACGACCTGGCGTCGACCCTGGTGATGAAAAAGGCCGGGCCGGCATCGGCCGCGTGGCAGGCCGCGCTGGACGCGAACATCGCCTTCCAGGCCGCCGCCAACAAGCGGGCGCATGAAGCCGCCCAAGCCGACTACGCCGCCGCCCGCTCCCTGCTGGCCGGGCTGGCGCTGCTGTCGTCGCTGGGCGCAGCCGCCCTGGCCACCCTGGTGGTGCGCAGCGTGCTGGCCGACCTGGGCGGCGAACCCGCCGACGCACGCCGCGTGGCGATGTCCATCGCCGGCGGCGACCTGAGCCTGCCCGTGCAGGTGCGGGCCGGCGACACCCGCAGCGTGATGGCGGCCATGAAGACCATGCGTGACCGTCTGGTCGAGATGGTGGGCGAGGTGCGCGGCAGCAGCGAGAGCATCGCCACCGGATCGGCCCAGATCGCCACCGGCAACGCCGACCTGAGCCAGCGCACCGAGGAGCAGGCCAGCAACCTGCAGCAGACCGCCGCCTCGATGGAGGAACTGACCAGCACGGTGAAGAACAACGCCGAGACCGCCAACCAGGCCAACCAGTTGGCCAGCGGAGCGTCGGCCGCGGCCGCCCGCGGCGGCGAGGTGGTGGGCCAGGTGGTGGCCACGATGCAGGACATCGCCGCCTCGTCGCGCAAGATCGCCGACATCATCGGCGTGATCGACGGCATCGCCTTCCAGACCAACATCCTGGCGCTGAACGCCGCGGTGGAAGCCGCCCGCGCCGGTGAGCAGGGCCGCGGCTTCGCGGTGGTGGCCAGCGAGGTGCGCAGCCTGGCCCAGCGGTCGGCCCAGGCCGCCAGGGAGATCAAGGGCCTGATCGTTAGCAGCGGCGAGAAGGTGGAACTGGGCGCCCGCCAGGCCCACGACGCCGGCGGCTCGATGGCCGAGATCGTGCGGCAGGTGCAGCAGGTCAGCCAGTTGATCGGCGAGATCTCCCAGGCCACGGCCGAGCAGTCGCGCGGCATCGGCCAGGTGGGCGACGCCGTGGGTCAGCTCGACCAGGTGACGCAGCAGAACGCGGCTCTGGTGGAGGAGAGTGCGGCCGCCGCCGAGAGCCTGCGTCAGCAGGCGGGCCGTCTGGTCGAGGTGGTGGGCGGCTTCAAGGTCTGACCGGCGCCGGCGGGCGCCGCTGCACACAGGCCGGGCCATGCCCGGCCTGTGGCGTTTGCGGGCCCGATAAGCCGGGCCGCAGCCTGCCTTTTCGGGGTGATCGCCAGGGCCCCCCGCTCCTACGATGAAGGCCATCTGTGCCGTGCCTGGAGCCCGCATGCCTGACGCTGTCCTGAATGTTTCCGCACCGCC
>JAGOBT010000632.1 GCA_017999135.1 Burkholderiaceae bacterium | reverse complement strand
CTGGTGGGCATAGGCCTCGGCCAGCCAGGTGTCCTGGCTGACGCCGGCGGCGCCGTGGGCCTGGATAGCCCAATCCACCACCTTGCAGCTCATGTTGGGCGCCACCACCTTGATCATCGCGATCTCGGCCTTGGCCACCTTGTTGCCCGCCACGTCCATGCGGTGGGCGGCGTTCAGCGTCAGCAGGCGGGCCTGGTCGATCATGCAGCGGCTTTCGGCGATGCGCTCGGCCCAGACCGATTGCTGCGACAGCGGCTTGCCGAAGGCGATGCGGCCCGACAGGCGCTTGCACATCAGTTCCAGCGCGCGCTCGGCCGCGCCGATGCTGCGCATGCAGTGGTGGATGCGGCCCGGGCCAAGCCGGCCCTGGGCGATCTCGAAGCCGCGGCCTTCGCCCAGCAGGATGTTGCTGGCCGGCACGCGCACGTTCTCGAGCACGATCTCCATGTGGCCGTGCGGCGCGTCGTCGTAGCCGAACACATGCATCGGCCGCAGCACCGTCACGCCCGGGGTGTCGCGCGGCACCAGCACCATGCTCTGCTGGCTGTGGCGCGGGCCGTCGGGGTCGGTCTTGCCCATCAGGATGAAGATGGCGCAGTTGCTGACGCCCGCGCCTGACGACCACCACTTGCGGCCGTTGATGACGTAGTCGTCGCCCTCGCGGCGGATGCTGCACTGGATGTTGGTGGCGTCCGACGAGGCCACCGCCGGCTCGGTCATCAGGAAGGCCGAGCGGATCTCGCCGCGCAGCAGCGGCTCCAGCCACTGGTCCTTCTGGGCCTCGGTGCCGTAGCGCTCGATGGTCTCCATGTTGCCGGTGTCGGGCGCGTTGCAGTTGAAGATCTCGGCCGACCACATCACCCGGCCCATCTGCTCGCACAGCGGTGCGTAGTCCAGGTTGCTCAGGCCCTCGGGCGCGCGGTGGCTGTGCGGCAGGAACAGGTTCCACAGGCCGGCGGCGCGGGCCTTGGGCTTCAGTTCCTCGATCAGATCCAGCGGCTCCCACTGGGTGTCGTTGCGCCGGCGCTGGTGCAGCTCTTCATGGTGGCGCGCCTCGTTCGGGTAGATGTGCGCGTCGAAGAAATCCCGCATGCGGTTCAGCAGGTCCTGGGTGCGGGCAGACGGTTCGGCGAACATGGTTCTCTCCTGGGGGGTCGACGGGGGGTCGTTGGAAGCGGCGCGATTCAACCACCGCGCTCCGCACCCTCTGGTCGCCAACGTGACGTGGCCCGGGCTGGCGCGCACGTGACTTGCGGCATGTCAGCCCACTGCAAAACTGCGCGCCTATGCTGCCATGCACAAACCACCCCTCAGGAGCCAAGCACCATGTCCACCAACCGTGATGTCTACGTCGTCAGCGCCGCCCGCACCGCCATCGGCACCTTCGGCGGCACGCTGAAGGACACCGCCCCGGCCGACCTGGCCACCCTGGCCGTGAAAGCCGCGCTGGAGCGCAGCGGCGCCGCGCCTGACAGCGTGGGCCACCTGGCCATGGGCACCGTGGTGCTGACCGAGCCGCGCGATGTCTACCTCAGCCGTGTGGCGGCCATGAACGCCGGCCTGCCCAAGGAGACGCCAGCCTTCAACGTCAACCGCCTGTGCGGGTCGGGCCTGCAGGCCATCGTGTCGGCCGCGCAGTCCATCCTGCTGGGTGATTGCGACGTGGCCGTGGGTGCGGGCTGTGAAGTGATGTCGCGCGGGGCCTACCTGGTGCCCAGCGCCCGCTTCGGCGCCCGCATGGGCGACACGCAGATGCTCGACCTGATGGTCGGCGCCCTGCATGACCCGTTCCACAAGATCCACATGGGCATCACGGCCGAGAACGTGGCCGAGCAGTTCGGCATCAGCCGCAGCATGATGGACGAACTGGCCACCGAGAGCCACCGCCGTGCCGCTGCGGCCATCGCTGTCGGCCGCTTCAAGGACCAGATCGTCCCGGTGATGATCAAGACCCGCAAGGGCGACGTGGCCTTCGACACCGACGAGCATGTGAAGGGCGACACCACGATGGAGACGCTGGGCAAGATGCGCCCGGCCTTCAAGAAGGACGGCAGCGTGACGGCAGGCAACGCCTCGGGCATCAACGACGCCGCCAGCGCCGTGGTGCTGGCCGCCGGTGAAGCGGTGAAGGCGCAGAACCTGAAGCCGCTGGCCCGCCTGGTGGGCTATGCCCACACTGGCGTGGAACCCACCATCATGGGCATCGGCCCGGTGTCGGCCAGCCGCAAGGTGCTGGCCAAGGTGGGGCTGACGGTGGCGGACCTGGACGTGATCGAATCCAACGAAGCCTTCGCTGCCCAGGCCTGCGCGGTGGTGAAGGAATTGCAGCTGGACCCGGCCAAGGTGAACCCCAATGGCTCGGGCATCTCGCTGGGCCACCCGATCGGTGCCACCGGCGCCATCATCACCACCAAGGCCATCTATGAACTGCACCGCACCGGCGGCCGCTACGCGCTGGTGACGATGTGCATCGGCGGCGGCCAGGGCATTGCGGCGGTGTT
>JAGOBT010000094.1:7570-9150 GCA_017999135.1 Burkholderiaceae bacterium | reverse complement strand
GCTCTCGACGATGTACTGGTAGGCGTGGGTGTGGATGGCCTCTTCGAAGGCCTGGCGCAGCATGAACTGCCGGCACTCGGGCGCAGTGATGTGCCGGTAGGTGCCCAGCACGATGTTGTTGGCGGCCAGCGAATCGGCGGTGACGAAGAAGCCGAGGTTGCGCTTGATGATGCGGCGCTCGTCTTCGGTCAGGCCGTTCGGGTCCTTCCAGGTCGCGATGTCGCGCGACATGTTCACCTCTTGCGGCATCCAGTGGTTCGCGCAGGTGGCCAGGTACTTTTCCCAGGCCCACTTGTACTTGAACGGCACCAGCTGGTTCACATCGGTCTGGCCGTTGATGATGCGCTTCTCGGCCACGTTGACCCGACGGGCCGCGCTGGGCACCGGCACGGGATCGGCCAGCAGCTTCGATGCTGCCGCAGCGACCAGGGCGGGCGCCACGGCCGCTGCGGGCACTGCGCTTTGCAACTGCGTGAGAGGTGACGGAGACACGGGCCGCGCGGGGGTTCCGGCTTGCGGCGCTGAAGGCTTCAGTGGTGTCGTCGAGGGGAGCTTGACGTCGTCTTCCCAGACCAGCATGTGTGTGCTTCCTATCGTTGAAATTATCGGAGTGTTGGGATCAAACACCAAGCACTTCTTGACACTGCAATGGCCCTGTTGTGGTGGCCTTGCATCGTGTCAGCGCGTGCCCGGTGCGACAGGCCTCATTGGCAGGCTTCGCAGTCGGGGTTGTCGATCGAGCAGAACTTGATGTCGCTGGCCGGAGTCGCGTCGATTGCGGGTTGGGCCTGCAGGGCTGCAGCGTCCATGGCAGACAGCCCGCCACCCATGGCTGCACCACTGGACACGGCGTTCATCGCACCGGCGGCCACGGTCGACTTCTCGGCCGCCGTGGCACCCATGGTGCGCAGGTAGTAGGTGGTCTTCAGGCCACGCAGCCAGGCCAGCTTGTAGATGTCGTCGAGCTTCTTGCCCGAGGCGCCAGCCATGTAGATGTTCAGGCTCTGGGCCTGGTCGATCCACTTCTGGCGGCGGGCTGCGGCTTCCACCAGCCACTGCGCGTCCACCTCGAAGGCGGTGGCGTACAGGGCCTTGATGTCCTCGGGCACGCGGTCGATGCGGCGCAGGCTGCCGTCGAAGTGCTTCAGGTCCATCACCATCACGTCGTCCCACAGGCCCAGGCGCTTCAGGTCACGCACCAGGTACTCGTTGACCACGGTGAACTCGCCCGACAGGTTGCTCTTGACCGACAGGTTGCCGAAGCAGGGCTCGATGGACGCGTCGACGCCGATGATGTTGCTGATGGTGGCCGTGGGCGCAATGGCCACGCAGTTGCTGTTGCGCATGCCGTGCTGGGCGATGCGCGCACGCAGGGCGTCCCATTCCAGCGTGGCGCTGCGGTCCACTTCCACATAGCCGCCGCGGGCTTCGGCCAGCAGGTCCAGGCTGTCGATCGGCAGGATGCCGCGGTCCCACAGGCTGCCGCGGTAGCTGCTGTAGCGGCCGCGCTCTTCGGCCAGCTCGGTGCTGGCCCAGTAGGCGTGGTAGCACACGGCCTCCATGCTGCGGTCGGCAAACTC
>JAGOBT010000094.1:0-7470 GCA_017999135.1 Burkholderiaceae bacterium | reverse complement strand
AACTTGCTCAGCAGTGCGTTCTCCTTCAGCGCTTCATAGATGCCGTCCAGGTCGTCGGCCACCGTGGTCAGGTAGCAGCTGCTGAGCTGGCTGCGCAGCGAGCCGGCATTGAACAGCGTGGGCGTGCTGCTCATGAAGTCGAAGGTCGACAGCACGTTGTAGAACTCGATGGCGCGCGCCTCGCGGTCGATCTCGTTGAGCGACAGGCCCATGGCCACCCGCATGAAGAAGGCCTGCGGCATCTCGATGCGGCGCTCGTCGATGTGCAGGAAGTAGCGGTCGAACAGGGTCTGCAGGCCCAGGTAGTCGAACTGGAAGTCGCGCTCGGCCTGCAGGGCAGCGCCCAGACGCACCAGGTCGAACTGCTGCAGCTTGGGGTCGAGCAGTTCGGCCTGCACGCCCTGCTTGATGAACTGGGGGAAGTACTCGGCGTAGCGCTCGGCCATCTGCGCCTGGGTCACTTCTTCGCCGAGGATTTCCTTGCGGATGGTGTGCAGCAGCAGGCGGGCGGTGGCGCGGGTGTAGGCCGGGTCTTTCTCGATCAGGGTGCGGGCGGCCAGGATGCTGGCCTTGTGCACCTCGTCGATGGGCACGCCGTCGTACAGGTTGCGGCGCGTCTCGTTCAGGATGGGCTCGGGCCGCACGTCGGCACCCAGGCCCTGGCAGGCGGATTCGACCAGCGCCGACAGCGCGGCCATGTCCAGCGGCACCCGCTGGCCGCGGTCGGTCACGTGCAGCACCGGCTCTTGCGGGGCGGCCACCTGCACCTGACGGGCGCGCTCCTGCGTACGGCGCTCGCGGTACAGCACATAGGCGCGGGCCACCTCATGGTGGCTGCCGCGCATCAGGCCCAGCTCGACCTGGTCCTGCACGTCCTCGATGTGGAAGGTGCCGCCGCCCGGGCGGCTGCGCAGCAGCGCGCGCACCACGCTCTCGGTCAGCGCGTCGACCGTCTCGCGCACGCTGGCCGATGCGGCACCCTGGGTGCCATGCACCGCCAGGAAGGCCTTCATCAGCGCCACGGCGATCTTGTTCGGCTCGAACGACACCACCGAGCCATTGCGCCGGATGATCTGGTAGCCGGCATAGGCCGAGCTGGTGGCACCGGCCTGCTGCGGCAGGCGGGGCGGGATCATGGCGGTGGCGCTGGTGGTGGCAATGGTCTGCATGGGGTTCCCTCTGGGTGGCTGGCGGCGGCGGGGCCGCCCGGTGATCGAGACGAAGAGCGGCGCGCCGATCAGGCCCACGACCCCTGGCGCCCAGGGCACGCACAAGGGCGGAGCACTGTCTGGCCGCATGACAACAAGGGGTGTGGCGCCCTGGGGCGCGGCGCGCTGCAGAGCATGGCAGCGCGTCAGTTCAAGGCCTGAAGAATAGCACGATGGGGCACTATATCTAGCGCCTCAACGACCTTCAAGCACTACCGGTAGCGTGCTTACCCGAAGACCTGTGGATGCACTGTGGACAGCCTGTGCACCCACCACTGGCGGGCTCAATGCCCCAATGCCACCCCGTCCGGATAGCCTGGCAGCGCCCGCAGGGCCTGCCAGTCGAAACCCGGACCGGGGTCGTGCTTGCGGCCGGGCGCCACATGCTCGTGGCCGGTGACGGCCTGCAGCGGATAACGGCGCGCCAGCGCCTGCAGCAGCGGCACCAAAGCGGCGTATTGCGCCGGCTCGAACAGCCCGCCTTCCAGCCCTTCGAGCTCGATGCCAATGCTGTAGTCGTTGCAGTTCGGCCGGCCTTGCCAGGCGGATGCGCCGGCATGCCAGGCGCGCCGGTCGGTCGACACGAACTGCTGCACCTGCCCATCCCGGCGCACCAGGAAGTGCGCCGACACCTGCAGGCCGCGGAGGGTCTCGAAGTAGGGATGGGCCGACCAGTCAAGCCGATTGGTGAACAGCTGCGCGATCTGCCCGCCGCCGAACACACCGGGCGGCAGGCTGATCGAGTGCAGCACCACCAGGTCGACCACCGCACTTGGCGGGCGCGGGCCGTGGTTGGGCGAGCGCAGCGCCTGCGCACCGGTCCACCAGCCACGCTGCCAGCGTGGCCGGGCTGCATGCGGGCCGCTCATTCCGGCCCGTGCTCGGCCACCTGGATGCCCAGGCGGGCCATGCGGTAGCGCATCTGCCGCAGTGACAGGCCCAGGCTGCTGCCGGCGGCGGTGCGGTTGAAGCGGTGCAGTTCCAGTGCCCGGATGATGATGTCGCGCTCCACGCCGTCCAGATGGGCCACCAGATCACTGGGCAGCGGCGCGGCGCCCACGGCGGGCAGGGCCGGCACAGCCGGTGCACGGGCTTCCAGCGCCTGCCAGTCGCTGTCGTTGCCGCCGTCATCGCCCAGGCCCAGGTCGGCCGCCTGGATCAACTCATCGCCCGACAGCGTGACGGCCCGGTGCAGCAGGTTCTCCAGCTCGCGCACATTGCCCGGGAAGGCATGGTGCGACAGCAGCGCCAGCGCCTCCGGCGCCAGCCGCGGCGGCGGTGCCACGCCGGCATCCCGGGCGATGCGGGCGAGGACCAGGTCGCAGATCAGCGGCAGGTCGCCGCTGCGTTCCCGCAAGGGCGGCATGCGCACCTGGATGACATTGAGCCGGTAGTACAGGTCCTGCCGGAAGCGGCCCTCCTGCACCTCGGCCGCCAGGTCCTTGTGGGTGGCGCTGACGATGCGCACATTCACCGGCAGCTCGGCGGTGGCGCCCACCTGGCGGACTGACCGTTCCTGGATGGCGCGCAGCAGCTTGCTCTGCATCGCCAGGGGCAGATCACCGATCTCGTCGAGGAACAGCGTGCCACCCTGCGCCGCCTGGAAGAAGCCCTGCCGGTCTTCCACCGCGCCGGTGAAGGCGCCCTTGCGGTAGCCGAAGAACTCGGCTTCCAGCAGCTGCTCGGGGATGGCGCCGCAGTTCACCGCGATGAAGGGCTGGGCGGCACGCGGGCTCACCTCGTGCAGCGCGCGGGCCACCAGTTCCTTGCCGGTGCCGGATTCACCCTGCACCATCACCGGCGCCATGCCGCGCGCCACCCGCTCGATCAGCGAGCGCACCTGCTGCATGGCCAACGACTCGCCAGCCAGCCGCTGCAACGCGGGGTGCGGCACCGGGCTGCCAGCCGCCGCGGGCTCAGGCGGGGGCGCGGGCGGGGCCGCACGGCCGGCCGTGCGCCCGCCCCCGCCTGGCGGGCGCACGGTGGGCGCCTCGGGCACGGCCGGCATGGGCCGGCCCAGGGCCGACGCCACCACCGTGCGGAACTGCCGCAGGTCCACCGGCTTGGTCAGGTAGTCGAAGGCACCGGCCTTCAGTGCCTCGACCGCGTTCTCGGCCGATCCGTAGGCCGTGATGACGATGGCTTTCTCCGGGCGGCCCGCCGCCTCCAGCCGCCGCAGCAGGTCGATGCCGTTGCCGTCGGGCAGGCGCATGTCGGTGATCACGGCGCTGTAGTTGCGCTCGGCCAGCCGCGACCAGGCTTCCTCGACCGACCCGGCGCTGTCGACGTCATAGCCCTCGCGCAGCAGGCTCAGCTCATAGAGCGTGCGCAGATCGGGCTCGTCGTCGACCACCAGCAGGCTGTAGTTGGCGCTCATCAGGCACGGGGTGCGGTGGAGGGGCTGACAGGGTTGCCGCCAGTCGTGCTGTCGGCCGGGCCGGCGTCCTGCGCACGCATCGCCACGCTGAACACGTTGCGGCGCCGTGCGCCCGGCGGCGCCAGGCTGAAGCCCATGCTGGCGCCATGGCGCTCGCACAGCTCACGACAAATATACAGGCCGAGCCCGCTGCCCCGGCTGCGGGTGGAGAAGAACGGCTCGAACAAATGGCGCTCGACATCGGGCGGAATGGGCACGCCATCGCTGGCCACCGACACCGTCACCAGGCCGGCCGCCGGCCCCGACCACAGCCGCAGCGCGATCGCACCGGCCTCGTCGCTGGCATGCCGGCTGGCGTTGTCCAGCAGGTTGACGAGCACCCGGCGCAAGTGCTCGGCGTCGAACCGCACCGGCAGCGCGGCAGCCGGCAGGTCCAGCACCAGGCGCACCGCGGGCTGGGCCTCGGGCAGTGCACTGCGGCGCCAGTCGGCGCAGATGGTGGCCACCTCGGCGCAGGCGTCGATGACCACCACCGGTGCGGCGGCGCCCGGGGCCACGGCCAGCACGTCGTCGACGATGCGCTTGAGCCGCTCGACGTTGTCGGCCACGATCTGCGACAGCCGCCGCTGCTGCGCTGGCAGCTCGTCTTCCAGCATCAGCGCATTGGCCTGGGCGATGGCGGCCAGCGGGTTGCGGATCTCATGCGCCACGCCGGCCGACACCCGGCCCATGGCGGCCAGCTTGTCGTTGCGGGCGCGGGCCTGCACCGCGCGCATGTCTTCCAGGAACAGCACGCAGATGTCCTCGGGTGGCGTGCCATCGGCGCCGATGCCGCTGCGCCGGGTGAAACGTGCGCGCACCTGCAGCGTGCGGCGTTCGCCGTCGGCCAGGGTGAGCGGCAACTCGCGGGCACCGGCCGGCCAACTGCCTTCAGCGTAGGCCTGCTCCAGCGCCTGCAGCAGGGGCCGCAGCTCGGGCTCGTCGGCCAGCGGGCTGGGCAAGGCCATCGTCGCGCCGGTCGGGCCCAGCAGCTGGCGGGCGGCCGGGTTGATGGCCCGCACCCGGCCGCGGCGGTCGACCACCAGCACGCCATCGGCCATCTCCTCGATCACCAGGCGGTTCAGCAGCGTCTGCTGGCGCGCCATCTCCAGGCTGCTGCGGGCCGAGCGCTCTTCGCGCGCCAGGCGCTGCGACAGCTCACTCGACAGCAGCGCGATCAGGAACAGCCCGGCGCCGGCCAACCCCGCCTGCGACAGCAGCGGCAGCACGTCGCCGCCGTCCAGCACCAGCGGCCACACCGCCACCATCAGCAGCAGCGACAGGCCGGCGGCCGTGGCCAGCGCCACCAGCCGGCGCGTCAGCACGCCCGCCATCAGCACCGGCAGCACCAGCAGCGCGGTGTAGTTCAGCAGCGCCTGCGGCTCCAGCACACGCAGCGCCGAGAAGGCCACCAGGTCGACGCCGATGGTCCACAGCCACTGCCGCGGCAGCAGGTGGTCGTTGGGCGCGGCGTCGTCATGGCTGCTCTGCAGCAGCCACAGCGATAAAGCCTGGCTGGCATAGGCCAGGCACAGCAGGATCACCATCACCGGCGGCTTGCCACCGCCCAGCGCCGCCAGGAACGGCGCCAGCACCAGCGCCAGCGACAAGGCGGCGCGCGCCGCAACGTAGGTGCGCAGGATGCGTGGCAGCGCCGCACCTTCGGTCGACACCAGGCGCTTGGCCTCGCGGGCGATGAAGCGGCTGTCGCTCTGTCCCTCGGGGTCGGCCTCCAGCAGGGCCGAGTCGATCCCGCGCCGCACAGGGCCGGCGTTGCCGGGGTCGCCCCAGGCGCTGAACCAACCATCTTCGGCGGTGGACAGCGGTGGCTTGCGCCGGTCGGCCTTGCGCCGGTCGGCCTTGCGGCGGTTGCCCTGCGGGCTCATTCCTGGGGCGGCCGGGCCGGGCCGAGCCGGCGGTGGGCGTCGCTGCAGTACAGGCGCGACCCCTCGGGCACGGCGTCGGCGGCCGGCAGGTGCAGGCCGCAATGGGCGCACTCCACCACCACCACCGGCACTTGGCCGGCGGGCGTTTCAGCCGGCTTGCCGGATGCCCCGTCCCGGCCGCCACCGCGGCCCGGCCCGCGCAGCCGCGACACCAGGCTCCACACCCCGATGCCCACCACCAGCAGCACCAACAGGAACTTCAGCATGCAGACACCGGCCGGATCAACCCCGCGGCACCAGCACTTCGAACACGAAGCGCGAGCCCACGTAGGCCAGCAGCAGCAGCACCGCGCCGGCGTACAGCCAGCGGGTGGCCCGGCGGCCGCGCCAGCCACGCCACTGGCGGCCCAGCAGCAGGGCGGCAAACACTGTCCAGCCCAGCAGCGAGAACACCGTCTTGTGGTCCCAGCGCCACTGCGCCGCGGTGGCCACGCCCAGCAGCAGTGCGCCGGTCAGCACCACGAAGCCGGCCTCGACGAAGCGGAAGGTCAGCCGTTCCAGCCGCAGCAGCGGCATGCCCATCGGGCCGGCCGGCATGCCTGCAGGCGCCAGGCCGAACGCGCCGCTGGCGCCGGCCTTGCGCAGGCGCAGCTGGCGCTCGGCCGAATCCAGCATCCAGGCATGCAGCACCGCCGCACCGAACAGCGCATACGAGGCCACGCCCAGCAGCCAGTGCACCGGCGCCCAGACGCTGGCCGCCGCCCGCACCTCACCCGGGAAGGCCCAGGCCACCAGCACCACCGCCGCGCCGTTGATGGCCAGCACCCGGCGCACGCCGGGCAGCGGCATGAAGCGGCTCTCGATCTCGTGCACCGCCAGCACCAGCCACACGGTGAGCGACAGCACCGGCCCGAAGCCCAGCCGCGCGCCCGGCTCGCCGCGGCCCCAGCCGCCGATGTCCAGCCCCAGCAGCACCGCATGCAGCAGCCAGCCCGCCACCAGCGCCGGCGCCGGCAGGCGCGACGGGCTGCGCGTGGGCCAGGCGGCCACCGCGTAGGCCAGCACCGCCATCAGCGCCAGCACCAGGGGCGCGACGCCCAGGGTCTGGACAGGGGCGATCGGTAGAATCATCCAGGACAGTGTACTTTCGCGGCCACCCCCTCATGGCGTGCCCGCCATGCCCATGGCCTCAGCCCTTTCAGACCGTCTGTCGCGCCTCGTCAAGACGATGCGCGGCCAGGCCCGCATCACCGACAGCAACGTCGCCGACATGCTGCGCGAGGTGCGCATGGCCCTGCTGGAGGCCGACGTGGCGCTGCCGGTGGTGCGCGACTTCATCGCCCGCGTCAAGGACAAGGCGCTGGGCACCGAGGTGGTGGGCTCGCTCAACCCCGGCCAGGCGCTGGTGGGCGTGGTGCACAAGGAGCTGGCCGCCACCATGGGCGAGGGTGTCAGCGACATCAACCTGGCCACCCAGCCACCCGCCGTCATCCTGATGGCCGGCCTGCAGGGCGCCGGCAAGACCACCACCACCGCCAAGCTGGCCAAGCACCTGATCGAGAAGCGCAAGAAGAAGGTGCTGACCGTCAGCGCCGACGTCTACCGCCCCGCCGCCATCGAGCAGCTGAAGACGGTGACCCGCCAGGCCGGCGCCGAGTGGTTCCCGTCCACGCCCGACCAGAAGCCGCACGACATCGCGCTGGCCGCCATCGACCATGCCCGCCGGCACTACTTCGACGTGCTGCTGGTCGACACCGCCGGCCGGCTGGCGATCGACGAGGCGCTGATGGCCGAGATCCGCGACCTGCACGCCACGCTCAAACCCATCGAGACGCTGTTCGTCGTCGACGCCATGCAGGGCCAGGACGCGGTCAACACCGCCAAGGCCTTCAAGGAGGCGCTGCCGCTGACCGGCATCGTGCTGACCAAGCTCGACGGCGACAGCCGCGGCGGCGCGGCG
>JAGOBT010000093.1 GCA_017999135.1 Burkholderiaceae bacterium | reverse complement strand
CGCCGAGGCGGCGGTGGACGGTCCGCTGGCTGGCCGGCGCGTGCTGGGCTTCAACAGCCTGCTGGCGGCCGAGCCCGGCCCGACGCTGGCGGCCGCGCATGCGGCAGTCGGCCCTGACAGCATCGCCAAGTTCCTGTTCACCTCGGGCAGCACCAAGGCGCCCAAGGGCGTGGTCAACACCCACCGCATGATCTGCGCCAACCAGCAGCAGGTGCGCCAGTGCATGGCCTTTCTGGCCGAGGAGCCGCCGGTGCTGGTCGACTGGCTGCCCTGGAACCACACCTTCGGCGGCAACCACAACGTCGGCATCACCGTCTACAACGGCGGCACGCTGTACATCGACGACGGCAAGCCCACGCCCAAGGGCATTGCCCAGACGCTGGCCAACCTGCGCGAGATCGCGCCCACGGTGTACTTCAACGTGCCCAAGGGCTTCGAGGAGATCGCCGCCGCGATGGACACCGACACGGTGCTGCGCGACAGCCTGTTCAAGCGCTGCAAGGCCTTCATGTTCGCCGGCGCCGGCCTGGCCCAGGCGGTGTGGGACAAGCTGGACGCGCATGGCGAGGCGGCGGTGGGCGAGCGGCTGCGCATGGTCACCGGCCTGGGCATGACCGAGACCGCGCCGGCCTGCATGTTTGCCGTGGGCACCGACACCCGCTCGGGCCACATCGGCCTGCCGGTGCCGGGTGTGGAGGTCAAGCTGGTGAAGGACGCCAGCACCGGCGGCAAACTGGAGATCCGCTTCAAGGGCCCGAACGTGATGCCCGGCTACTGGCGCGCGCCAGAGCAGACGGCCGATGCCTTCGACGACGAGGGGTTCTACCGCACCGGTGACGCCGGCCGGCTGATCGACCCCGACGACATCCAGAAGGGCGTGTTCTTCGACGGCCGCACGGCCGAGGACTTCAAGCTGAGCACCGGCACCTTCGTCAGCGTGGGGCCGCTGCGGGCCAAGATCATCGCCGCTGGCGACCCGCTGGTGCAGGACGCGGTGATCACCGGCATCAACCGCGACGACGTGGGCGCACTGCTGTTCCCACGGCCCGATGAATGCCGCAAGCTGGCGGGCCTGGGTGAGGACGTGCCGCTGCCCGAGGTGTTGCACCACCCGGCGGTGCGGGCCCGCTTCCAGCAACTGGCCGACCGGCTGTGGCGCGACGCCACCGGCAGCGCCAGCCGTGTGGCGCGCCTGCATGTGCTGGCCGAGCCGCCGTCCATCGACAAGGGCGAGGTCACCGACAAGGGCTCGATCAACCAGCGCGCCGTGCTGCAGCACCGTGACGCACTGGTGCAGGCGCTGTATGAAGGCGCCGCGTCCGACCCGTTTCTGATTCTTCCGAACAAGGCTTGAGGAGACACACCATGCAGATCCAAGGACAGAGCGCCATCGTCACCGGCGGTGGGTCGGGGCTGGGCGAGGCCGTGGCCCGTGCGCTGGCTGCCGCCGGCGCCAGGGTGGCGGTGCTGGACGTGAACGCAGCAGGTGCGCAGCGTGTGGCGGCCGACATCGGCGGCATCGCTTGCACCTGCGATGTCACCAACAGCGATTCGGTCACCGCCGCGCTGGATGCCGCCACCGCCGCCCACGGCGTGCCGCGCATCGTGATGAACATCGCCGGCATCGGCAGTGCCAAGCGCATCATCGGCAAGGATGGGCAGCCCGCACCGCTGGAAGACTTCGAGCGGGTGGTGCGCATCAACCTGATCGGCACCTACAACGTGGCCCGCCTGGCCGCCGCCCGCATCGCCACCACCGAGCCGCTGGCCGACGCGCTGCACAGCGGTGAGCGCGGCGTGATGGTCAACACCGCCAGCGTGGCCGCCTTCGACGGCCAGGTGGGCCAGGAGGCCTACAGCGCCAGCAAGGGCGGCGTGGTCGGCATGACACTGCCGCTGGCCCGCGACCTGGCGCAATGGGGCGTGCGGGTGTGCACCATCGCCCCGGGCATCTTCGCCACGCCGCTGCTCAAGCAGTTGCCGGAGGCGGTGCAGCAGAGCCTGGCCGCCAGCATCCCGTTCCCCAAGCGGCTGGGTGACCCGGGCGAGTTCGCGTCGATGGCGCTGGAGATCGTGCGCAACGGCCACCTCAACGGCGAAGTCATCCGGCTGGACGGCGCGCTGCGGATGGCGCCGAGGTGAGCAAGGTTCACGTCCACCGGGTCGAGGTCTGCTTCGGCGACTGCGACCCGGCCGGCATCGTGTTCTTTCCCAACTTCAGCAAGTGGATGGACACCGCCAGCCTGGCCTTCTTCATGGCCTGCGGCATTCCGCCCTGGCGTGAACTGGTGAAGACCCGCGGCATCATCGGCACGCCGCTGCTGGAGATCCACACCAGGTTCATCCAGGCCGCCACCTACGGCGAGACGCTGGAGGTGCACACCAGCATCGAGTCCTGGGCCGCCAAGACCTTCCGCCAGCGCCATGTCATCAAGCGCGGCGACACCCTGATCTGCGAAGGCACCGAAGTGCGTGCCTTCTGCGTGCGCGACGCCGACAACCCCGACCGCATCCGCGCCATCCCGGTTCCCGACGACATCAAGGCCCTGTGCACTTGATGCCCACCTGAAGCCCCCCAAGGAGACATCCACCATGACCCCGTTCCGCAAGACCCTGGTGGCCGCCGCCACCGCCATCGCCAGCCTGACTGCCGCCGTGCCCGCGCTGGCCGACATCACTGTGGGCATCAGCCTGCCGCTGACCGGGCCGGCTTCGGGCCTGGGCATCCCGATGGCCAACTTCTTCAAGCTGTTCCCGGCCACCATCGCCGGCGAGAAGCTCAACGTCATCATCCTCGACGACGCCACCGACCCCACCAAGGGCGTGCAGAACGCCAAGCGCTTCGTCACCGAGGACAAGGTCGACATCATCATCGGATCGGCCGCCACGCCGGTGGCCGGCCCGATGGCCGCGGTGGCCGCCGAGAGCGGCACGGTGCAGCTGGCCGCCAGCCCGGTGGGCCTGCCGCCTGGCGGCGATGCCTGGACCTTCCGCCTGCCGCAGAGCAATGACGTGATGGCCCATGCCATGGTCAACCTGATGAAGAAGCAGGGCATCAAGACCATCGGCTTCCTGGGCTACACCGACGCCTACGGCGAGCTGTGGCTCAAGGCCATCACCGCCGAGGCCGAGAAGAACGGCATCAAGGTGATCGCCACCGAGCGCTTCGCCCGCGCCGACACCAGCGTGACGGCCCAGGCGCTGAAGCTGACCGCTGCCAACCCGGATGCGATGCTGGTGGTGGCCTCGGGCTCGGGCGCGGCCATGCCGCACAAGGCCATCGTCGAGCGTGGCTACAAGGGCAAGATCTACCAGACCCATGCTGCGGCCACGATGGACCTGATGCGCGTGGGCGGCAAGGACGTGGAAGGCTCGTTCGTCGTGTCCGGCCCGGCGATGGTGGGCGACATCCTGCCGGACAGCCACCCCAGCAAGAAGCTGGCGAAGGACTTCGTCGCACGCTACGAGAAGGCCTACGGCAACAACAGCGCCAACCAGTTTGCCGGCCATGCCTATGACGCCCAGATCGTGCTGGAGAAGGTGGTGCCGGTGGCCCTGAAGAAGGCCAAGCCCGGCACCAAGGAGTTCCGCGCCGCGCTGAAGGACGCCATCGAGACCATGGGGCCCACACCCTTCGCCCACGGCATGATGAACTGGACCAAGGACAACCACTGGGGCTACACCATGGACACCGGCCTGATGCTGGTGGTGAAGAACGGCGACTGGGCGTTGGCGAACTGAGTCCACCCCCTACCGGCTTCGCCGGCCCCCTCAAGGGGGCTGAGCCCGGACGTTCAAGGTCCAGTGGACCTTGAACGCCTGGCGAAGAGGCGGACCGGCAGGGCCGGCGTGGCCTGCAAGGCACGCCAGCGGCCCGGCGAAGCCGGTTCCGCGGCGTCCGTTGGGTTTCGGCAGCGCGGGTCAACCGTCGGCGCGCAAGAACAAGGCAGTGATGGACTTCTCGATCGCAAGCATCCTGGCGCTGGACGGCGCCACCAACGGCGCCATCTACGCGCTGCTGGCGCTGGCCACGGTGCTGGTGTTCGCGGTCACGCGCATCATCTTCATCCCGCAGGGTGAGTTCGTCGCCTTCGGCGCGCTCACCCTGGCGATGCTGCAGCAGGGGCTGGTGCCGGGCACGGTGTGGTTCCTGCTGGTGATGGTTGGCGTGGCGGCCGTGGCCGAGCTGGCCGCCGGCCTGAAGGCCCATCTGCCACCCGCGCGGCTGCTGCGCCGGCTGGCCGGCATCGTGGTCTACCCGGTGGCCATCTCGCTGGTGGCCATCTGGGCGGCGCCGCTGAAGCTGCCGCTGCTGCTGCAGGCGCTGCTGACGCTGGCCCTGGTCACGCCCTTCGGCCCGCTGATCTACCGCCTGGCCTACCAGTCGCTGGCCGATGCCAGCGTGCTGGTGCTGCTGATCGTGTCGGTGGGCGTGCACTTCGCGCTGCTGGGCCTGGGCCTGTTCTTCTTCGGTGCCGAGGGCTTCCGCAACCCCAGCTTCTGGGACGAACGCTTCAGCATCGGCCCGCTCACGCTGAGCGGGCAGACAGTGATCATCTTCCTGGCGTCGGTGGCGCTGATCGTGGCGCTGTGGCTGTTCTTCGAGCGCACGCTGCAGGGCAAGGCGCTGCGGGCCACAGCCGTCAACCGGCTGGGCGCACGGCTGCAGGGGATTTCATCCGACTCGGCCGGCACCCTCACCTTCACCGTCGCCGCCTTCATCGGCGCCTTGTCGGGCCTGCTGATCGGCCCCACCACCACCGTGTTCTACGACAGCGGCTTCCTCATCGGCCTCAAGGGCTTTGTCGCGGCGGTGTTCGCCGGCCTGTCCAGCTACCCGCAGGCACTGCTGGGCGCGCTGGCGGTGGGCCTGCTGGAGAGCTTCGGCTCGTTCTGGGCCAGCGCCTTCAAGGAAGTGATCGTGTTCGGCTCCATCCTGCCGGTGCTGCTGTGGCGCAGCCTGCGCGACCCGCATTCGGAGGAGCACTGACATGCAGGCGCTTCACCGCTACGGCTTCTACGCCTTCGCGGCGTTCATGCTGGTGCTGCTGCCGCTGCTGCCGCTGCCGCCGTTCTGGGTGACGCAGCTCAACATGATCGGCCTGTACAGCATTGCCTCGCTGGGCCTGGTGCTGCTGACCGGCGTGGCCGGGCTCACCTCGTTCGGTCAGGCGGCGTTTGTCGGCGTGGGCGCGTACACGGCGGCCTTCCTGGCCACCAAGCTGGGCATCTCGCCGTGGCTGACGCTGCTGGTCGGCATCGCCCTGAGCGTGGCCGTGGCCCTGGTGCTGGGGGCCATCACGCTGCGCATGTCGGGCCACTACCTGCCGCTGGCCACCATCGCCTGGGGCCTGGCGCTGAACTACACCATGGCCAACATGGACTTTCTTGGCAAGTACGACGGCCTGATGGGCGTGCCGCCGATCACCGTGTTCGGCCTGGCGCTGAACGACGGCAAGGGCATGTACATGCTGATCTGGGCGTTTGCGCTGGCCGCCGCGCTGGCGGCACTGCACCTGCTGGACAGCCGGCCAGGCCGCGCCATCCGCGCACTGAAGAGCGGCACCACCATGGCCGAGGCCATGGGCATTTCCACCTTCCGCTACAAGCTGGTGGTGTTCGTGCTGGCGGCCATCCTGGCGGCCATCTCGGGCTGGCTGTATGCGCACTTCCAGCGCACCGTCAACCCGTCGCCCTTCGGCATCAACAAGGGCATCGAATACTTGTTCATGGCGGTGCTGGGCGGCGTGGGCCATGTCTGGGGCGCCTTCCTGGGCGCGGGCGTGGTCAAGCTGGTCGAAGACCAGCTGCAGGTGCTGCTGCCCAGGCTGATCGGCACCAGCGGCAACTTCGAGGTCATCGTCTTCGGCATCGTGATGATCGTGGTGCTGAAGTACGCGCCCGAAGGGCTGTGGAGCTTCGTGGCCCGGCGCTTTCCACAGCCCGCACGGCGGAAGGACTGGGCCGACGCACCGCCGTTGCCCGCGCGCAGCAAGCCCCAGCGCGGTGACCCGCTGCTGCAGGTGCAGGCGGTGCGCAAGGAATTCGGCGGGCTGGTGGCCGTCAACGACATCAGCTTCGACATCCGCGCCGGCGACATCGTCGGCCTGATCGGCCCCAACGGCGCCGGCAAGAGCACCACCTTCAACCTGATCACCGGCGTGCTGGGCCTCACCAAGGGTGATGTGCGGTTCCGCGGCCAGCCGGTGGGCGGGCTGTCGTCGCGGCAGATCGCCCAGGCGGGCATGTCGCGCACCTTCCAGCACGTGAAGATGATCCCCGAGATGACGGTGCTGGAGAACGTGGCCCTGGGCGGCTACCTGCGCAGCCGCAGCGGCACGCTCCAGGCCATGCTGCGGCTGGACCGGGCGGAGGAGCGCGGCCTGTTCGCCGAGGCCGAGGCCCAGCTGCAGCGCATCGGCATGGCCCACCAGATGCATGAGCTCGCCGGCAACCTGGCCCTGGGCCCGCAGCGGCTGATGGAGATCGCCCGCGCGCTGTGCACCGACCCCGCGCTGCTGCTGCTGGACGAGCCCGCCGCCGGCCTGCGCCACCAGGAGAAGCTGGCCCTGGCCGGCGTGCTGCGCCAGCTGAAGGCCGAGGGCCTGAGCATCCTGCTGGTCGAGCACGACATGGACTTCGTCATGGGCCTGACCGACCGCATCGTGGTGATGGAGTTCGGCACCCGGCTGATCGAGGGCACGCCGGCCGAGGTGCAGGCCAGCCCGGTGGTGCGCGCCGCCTACCTCGGAACCGAGCATTGACATGAGCGCACTCCTGCAAGTGACCGGCCTGCACGCCGGCTACGGCCGCGCCGAGGTGCTGAGCGGGCTCAATTTCCAGCTGGCCCAGGGCCAGGTGGTCACCATCATCGGCCCCAACGGTGCCGGCAAGACCACCACGCTGAACGCCCTGATGGGCGTGCTGCCCAGCCGCGGCCGGGTGGTCTTCGACGGCACCGACCTGGCCGACGTCACGCTGGAAGAGCGGGTGATGCTGGGCCTGGCCCTGGTGCCCGAGAAGCGCGAGCTGTTCGGCACCATGCCGGTGGAAGACAACCTCATCCTCGGCGGCTACCGGGCGATGAAGCTGAAGGTGCCGAACTGGCGCGGCGCGCTGGAGCGCGTCTACGCGCTGTTCCCCCGGCTGAAGGAGCGCCGCACCCAGCTGGCCGGCACGCTGTCGGGCGGTGAGCGGCAGATGCTGGCGGTGGGCCGGGCGCTGATGTCGGGCCCCAAGCTGCTGATGCTCGACGAGCCCAGCCTGGGCCTGGCGCCGCTGGTGGTGCGCGAGTTCTTCCGCACCATCGACGCGCTGCGCAGCCAGGGCGTGTCCATCCTGCTGATCGAGCAGAACGCCCGCGCCGCGCTGGAGGTGGCCGACCACGGCTACGTGCTGGAGACCGGCGCCTTCTCGGTGCAGGGGCCGGCCGATGAACTGGCCGTCGACCCGCGCGTGATCGAAACCTACCTGGGCGCGGCTCGGCCTGCTGCCTGACGGGAGCCCTGCGATGTGGACCTACCAGGCCCCGGTGGCCGACATGCTGCACCTGCTGACACGGGTGCTGCACGCGCCCGCCAGTTGGGCCGCCCAGCCGGCGCTTGCCGACCTGGACACCGACACCGCCGGCGAGGTGCTGGCCCAGGCCAGCCGCTTTGCCACCGAGGTGCTGGCGCCGACCAACGCCGTGGGCGATCAACAGGGCTGCACCTGGGCTCCCGAAGGCGTCACCACGCCGCCGGGTTTCCGCGCCGCCTACCAGGCCTTCGTCGATGGTGGTTGGCCTGCCCTGGCCTGCAGCCCCGACGCCGGCGGCCAGGGCCTGCCGCAGGTGCTGAACATGGCACTGTTCGAGATGCTGGCCGCCGCCAACCACGGCTGGACCATGTACCCCGGTCTGCTGCACGGCGCCTATGAAGTGGTGCTGCACCATGGCACGCCAGCGTTGCAGGCGCTGTACCTCGACAAGCTGGTCAGCGGCGCCTGGTTGGGCACCATGTGCCTGACCGAGCCCCAGGCCGGCAGCGACCTCGGCCTGGTGCGCACGCAGGCCACTGTCGCCACCGGCGAGCCCGCCAACGGCGTGCCGGTGCAGGTGTCCGGCAGCAAGATCTTCATCAGCGGCGGCGACCACGACCTGACCGACAACATCGTGCACCTGGTGCTGTGCCGCCTGGCCGGCGCGCCGGCCGGTACCAAGGGGCTGAGCCTGGCCCTGGTGCCCAAGGTCCGCCCCGACGGCACGCGCAACGCCGTGGTCTGCGACGGCATCGAGCACAAGATGGGGATCCACGGCAGCGCCACCTGCCAGATGCGCTTCGACGGGGCCGACGGCTGGCTGATCGGCGAACCGCACCGCGGCCTGGCGGCGATGTTCCTGATGATGAACGCCGCCCGCCTGCATGTGGCGATGCAGGGCGTGGGCCACCTGGAGGCGGCCACCCAGAACGCCTGGCGCTACGCCCAGGAGCGGCTGCAGATGCGTGCCGCCGCCAGGCCGCCCGGCGCCACCGCAGGGGCCGGGCCCGACCCGATCGCGTGGCACCCGGCCATGCGCCGCACCCTGCTGACGCTGCAGGCCCGCACCGACGGCTGCCGCGCCATCGCCTACTGGTGCGCCTTGCTGCTCGACGAGGCCGAGCACCATCCCGACGCCGCCCGCCGCGCCGCCGCCGCCGGCCATGTGGCGCTGCTGACGCCGGTGGCCAAGAGCCTGTTCACCGAACTGGGCCACCGCAGTGCCGACGAGGCGTTGCAGGTCTGGGGCGGCTATGGCTTCGTGCGTGACTACGGCATCGAGCAGACGGTGCGCGACAGTCGCATCGCGATGATCTACGAAGGCACCAACGAGATCCAGGGCGTCGACCTGGTGCAACGCAAGCTGCTGGACGACGGCGGCACCCGCGCCCGTGCGCTGATGGTCGAACTGGCTGGCGAGGTGGCCGCCTGCCGCAGCCTGCCGGCACTGCAGCCGTTTGCCGACGGCCTGGCGCAGCAGCTTGCGCAGTGGGAGCAGGCGCTGGTGGTGCTGCAGGCGGCCCGCCCTGCCGACCCCGAGCAGCCATTGCGGGTGGCCGACGACGGGCTGGCCGGCGTGGGCCATGCGCTGCTGGCCTGGGCCTGGGCGCGCATCGCGCGCACAGCGGTGCAGGGC
>JAGOBT010000631.1 GCA_017999135.1 Burkholderiaceae bacterium | reverse complement strand
CCTGGTGATCCACCCGACGAGACCGCCATGCACCCACTGATCAGCACCCAGGCCCTGGCCGACCGGCTGGCCGCACCGGGCGGGCGCCCGCTGCGCCTGTTCGACGTCACCACCCACTTGCGCCCGGCCACGCCCGGGCCCTGGGCCGTGGAAAGCGGGCGGGCAGACTACCTGGCCGCCCACATCCCCGGCGCCGCCTACATCGATCTGCAGGCCGAGCTGTCGGACACCACGTCGCCGCTGCGCTTCACCCAGCCCGGGCCGGCACGGCTGGCGGCGGCGTTTGCGGCCGCCGGGCTGGGCGCGGGCGATGACTGCGTGCTCTACAGCAGCACCGGCCCGATGTGGGCCACGCGGGTGTGGTGGCTGCTGCAGTCGATCGGCGTGCCCGCCCAGGTGCTGGACGGCGGCCTGCCGCTGTGGCGCGCCGAAGGCCGGCCGGTCACTGCTGAAGCCAGCAGCTATCCACCAGCGGCGCCGTGGGCGCCCAGCCCGCAGCCATCACGCTGGGCCGACAAGCAGGACATGCTGCTGGCCATCGGCAACCAGCGGGTCTGCACGCTCAACGCGCTGTCGGCGGCGCTGCACACCGGCACGGCGCCCATCCACTATGGCCGGCCGGGGCACATCCTGGGCAGCGTGAACCTGCCCTACAGCGCGCTGGTGGATGTGCAGGGGCGTTTTCTGCCGGCCGGGCAGCTGCGCACCGCGCTGGACGAGGTGGGTGCGCTGGGCGCCGCGCGGGTGCTGTGCTACTGCGGCGGCGGCATCGCCGCCACGGTGGACGCACTGGCGCTGACCCTGGCCGGCCACACCAACGTGGCGGTGTACGACGGGTCGCTTCAAGAATGGGCGGCCGACCCGGCGCTGCCGATGGAACGGGCCCCTGCTTGACCCTGTCCGCGTGCCCGCGCGACGCCGGCCAGACCCACCAGGCCCGCAGCCCACAGCGCCCAGGTGGTGGGCTCGGGTACGCCCAGCGCATGGCTGAGGTGGTCGACCTCCCAGTCGACGCTGCTGGCGAAGCCGACGCGGATGCTGCCGATGCCGGCGCTGTCGACGGCGCCCAGGAAGCGGTCTTCTGCAGTGGCGCTGAATGCGCTTCCATCGCCGAAATAGAAGCTGGCTGCACCCTGCAGCACGCCGGCGCCAGAGTAGACCTGCATGAACGCCCAGTCCTGACCCAGCGGGCCGACATCGGTGCGCAGGCCGATGTCGGTGAAGACGATGCCCACATGGGTCGGCAGCCAGCCCAGGGTGGCGGCTGAAAAGCTGAAGCTGATGCTGCCCAGTGACCCGGCGCTGTACCAGCTCTGGCCGCCGGCCCCGCTGCCGTCGACCACGCCGTCGTCGGCGTCGACCGAATCCGAAAAGACGCTCTGGCCCGAGCCGACACCGCCGGACACGCTGAGCCCGGGCGTGTTGGCCAGGCCGTCTTCGAATGTCTCCAGGTACAGCACGCTGGCGGTGGCGGCAAACGGGTTGTCGGCTGCCTGCAGGTAGGGCGTGGGGCCGACAAAGCTGACGGTGGCCTGGGCGGTGGCACCGATCAGCAGACCGGCGGTGGCCGGCAACAGGCGGCACAGGATGGTGGACAAGGGCATGGTGGTGGCTCCGATGGGTGGTTGGACGGCTGGCTGGCACAGCGTCAACGCCGGGCGGCCCCAGGTTGACGCAGTCCCCCTCGGGTGGATCGCCATGCGGTGGCAGGTCTGGGGGCCTTCTTGAACGCCAAAGTCCGGGGCCAAACGGCGCAGCGTCGACACGCAGAGGGCGCGGATTGCCCCCCTCAATCAGGGGTGGGGCCGAACTGGGCGCCCCTCAGCGCAACGGAATCGGCAGGCTGCGCTCCACCGCCACGGCCGTCACTGCGTTCTGCGGGCTGCCTTCGATCACGCGGTCGCTGTAGGTCAGGTAGACCAGCGCGTTGCGCGTGGCGTCGACCATGCGCACCACGCGCAGCCGCTTGAACACCAGCGAGGTGCGCTCGGTGAAGATTTCGTCCTGCTGGCGCAGCGGCTTGGGAAAGCTGATCGGCCCCACCTGGCGGCAGGCGATGCTGGCCTCCGCCTTGTCTTCGGCCAGTCCCAGCCCGCCGGCAATGCCGCCGGTGCGGGCGCGTGACACATAGCAGGTCACGCCCGGCACGCCGGGGTCGTCATAGGCCTCCACCACGATCTTGTGGTTGGGCCCGATGAACTTGAAGACGGTGCTGACCTCGCCTACTGACTCGGCCGCCGTGGCGGGGGTGGCAGTGGCGATACCGACGGCGATAACGACGGCGATACCGACGGCGATGGTGGTGGCGCGCAGCGCCGCCAGGTGCAGGGTTGCCAGGCGCAGGGCCATGGGGTGCCTTTCATGCTGTGGGGGTTGGTGCGGGCTGCCAGCCCAGCCGCGCCGACGCCGCCTGCGCCGCCTGGCGCAGCAGCGCAGCCAGCGGGCCGTCCCAGCGGGTGTCGAGGGCGGCCGACGGGCCGATGGCGGTGAGCGCCAGCACGATCTGGCCG
>JAGOBT010000630.1 GCA_017999135.1 Burkholderiaceae bacterium | reverse complement strand
CACCTGGCCAAGCCCAGCGACCTGATCCCCGAGCTGCAGGGCCGCTTCCCGATCCGGGTGGAGCTGGGGCCGCTGAGCGTGGACGACTTCGAGGCCATCCTCACCAGCACCCATGCCAGCCTGATCAAGCAGTACCAGGCGCTGCTGGCCACCGAGGGTGTCACGCTGGACATCGCGCCTGCAGGCATCCGCCGGCTGGCGCAGATCGCCCACGACGTGAACGAACGCACCGAGAACATCGGCGCCCGCCGCCTGGCCACGGTGATGGAGCGCCTGCTCGACGAGGTGAGCTTCGACGCGCCCAACCGCAGCGGCCAGACGGTGGCCATCGACGCTGCGCTGGTCGATGCCAGGCTGGGTGAGCTGGCGAAGAACGAAGACCTGTCGCGCTACATCCTGTAGCCGGGCACGCCCGGCCGGGCCACCTGCACCACGCTTGACCGGCGTCAAGCGCCGCCAGGTGGACCAACCGCTAGGCTGCAGCCTGCCCATGGTGACCGACCTCTCCCAGCGCTTCCGGCGCGGCACGCTGTGGGGGCTGCGCAGCCCCCCCGCACGATGCCCTGCGCGCCCGCCGCTGCGAACGCCATTGGCGTTGGCCGGTGCTGCTGGCGCTGGCCTGCACCATCCCGGCCTTTTACGCCGAGCTGCTGGACGAACCCACGCCCTGGATCGCCAAGGCGGCCTATGCGCTGGCGGCCTTGGTGGCAGCGCTGGCGATGGCGGCCACGGCCCGCGCCTGCGGGCAGGCCACGCACCACCTGCGCGCCAACCCGCTGGAGCTGGCGCTGGTGGCGGGCCTGGCGGTGTCGGTGGTGCTGCCCGAGAGCAGCCAGTCGCTGCCGGCACTGCTGTTCCGCCTGGGGGTGGCCGGGCTCACGCTGGTGCGCATGGTCTGGGGCCTGCAGCACCTGATCACCCGCGGCGGCCTGGCCTACATGCTGTTGCTGGCCACCACCGTGCTGGGGCTGTGCGGCATCGGCTTCTGGTGGCTCGAGCCCAAGGCGCTGAGCCTGGCCGACGGCCTGTGGCTGGCCTTCACCACCGCAGCCACCGTGGGCTACGGCGACATCGTGCCCTCGACACCAGCGTCGAAGATCTTCTCGGTGTTCGTGGTGATGCTGGGCTACGGCGTGGTGTCGCTGGTCACTGCGGCCATCGCCACCAAGTGGGTGGAGACCGAGGAACGCGCGATCGAGCACGAGGTGCTGCGCGACATGCACCGCCAGATGGACGCGCTGCGCCAGGAACTGACCAGCCTGCGGCAGGACCTGGCGGCCAACCGCGCCGCCACACCGGTGGACAGCGCCGACGGCTAGCGGCTGCCGCGCACCATGGCCAGCAGCTTGCCGGTGTCCAGCGTGCGGGCCTGCTCGCGCATGGCGGGCAGGTGCTGTGCCTGCAGGCCCTGGGCCTGCTGCAGCACGCCGGCGTAGCTGTCCTTCAGCATCTGGGCGCTGAGCACCCGCCCGCCGGCATAGTAGCGCTTGGCCACATGGCCCAGAGCATAGGTGGTGGCAAAGCTCATGCCGCTGCTCACCGCCTGGCGGCCCAGGCCGCCCAGCAGGCCGCCACCCACCTTGCCCAGCAAGCCGCCCAGCAGCTTGCGGCCGGCCTGTTCCAGATACTGCGAGGTCAGGCCCACCCCCACCGTGGCCAGAAAGTCCTTCACATGGCCGCTGTCGAGCTGGTAGCCATGGGCCTGGCCGATGTTGTAGACCAGCTTCATCTGCAGCGGGATGATGGCCAGGGTCGACAGATTCTCGGGCAGCAGTTCCAGCGCGCCGTTCAGGATGGCGGCGTTGAGGATGGTCTTGTCGAGCGCGGCCTGGTCGACGCTGGTGACGGCCGCGGTGGCTGCAGGGGCTGCCGGGGCTGATGCCACAGGCGCAGCCGGCGCCGGCACGCTGGCCGGGATCGGCGCCTGCGCCAGGGCCTCGGCCTGCTGCGCAAAGCTGCTCGCCGCTGGCGCATCCACGCCCAGGCGCCGGCCCAGGTCGGCCAGGAAGGCCTGCTCGGCGGTGCTGTGCGCGCCGTCGGCGTCGCACACGCACACCGCCATCTCGTAGGCCAGCAGGCGCGCATCGGCGCCGGCCAGCTGAGGCACGGCGGTGTCGAGGTTCACCCGCTTGAGCAGCACGTCCTGGTACAGCGTGGGCATGTGCACGCCCTCGGCCTGGCCCAGGCCGTCGGCGATGCGCTGGATGGCGTCACGCTCGCGCGCATGCTTCTGGCCATCGGCAAAGGCGGCCAGCAGGCTGATGGTGAGGATGGCCTGGTGTTCGGTGGTGGTCACGGCGCGTCCGGGTCGGTGAAGGGCGGGTTCGGTTGCCCCGGGGCAGGAAAGTTCCGGCCGCGCTCAGGCGGCGTCGCGCGCGCGCTGCAACGCCAGCAGGCCGTCGAAGATGAGGGAGTCGATCAGTTCGTGCTCGATCGGCAGCCAGGGCGCCACCTTCCAGCCGGCGCCGCCGGTCATCAGCGTCAGCGGGCTCTGGCCGGTGCGCTGCTGCAGAT
>JAGOBT010000092.1 GCA_017999135.1 Burkholderiaceae bacterium | reverse complement strand
CTGCCCGCGTGGTTCGTGCTGCGCGCTGACGAACTGCCGCGCCTGGGCCCGCTGTCGCTGGCCCTGGGCCTGCTGGCCGACGAGCTGGGGCAGGGCGCACCCGGCGCCCGCGCCGTGGTGCACGGGCTGATGGACGTGGTGTTCAGCTACCTGCTGCGTGAGCTGCTGCGCCGCCAGGCGCCCGGCACCGCCAGCTGGGCCCAGGCGCTGCGCGACCCGCCGGTGCACCGCGCGCTGGCGCTGATGCAGGCCGACTGCGCCCACCCCTGGACACTGGACAACCTCGCCGCGGCGGTGGGCCTGTCGCGCACCGGGCTGGCCCAGCGCTTCCGACAGGCGCTGGGCGACACGCCGCTGGCCCACCTGCGCACGCTGCGCATGCAGCAGGCCATGCGGCTGCTGGGCGAGACCCCGCAGACGCTGGAGCAGGTGGCCACCGCCGTCGGCTACCAGGACGCGTTCAGCTTCTCCAAGGTGTTCAAGCGCGAGGTGGGGCAGTCGCCGCGAGAATTCCGCCGGCAGGACGCGGCCACGCGCCAGTCGCCCTGGCGCTTCGTCGCTGAAGCTTGAAGCTGGATCAGCCGCCGGCCACCCGCGCGCCGGGCGCGATGGTGGACGGCGCGGCGTTCAGCGTCTCGATGGCGAAGCCGGCCGCCGCCTTGTAGCGGGCCATGAAGGCGGCGCGCTCGTCGGCGGGGATCACGTCGTCGATGTGGTCGAACACGCCACCGCAGCGCTCGTCGACCAGGTTCAGCAGGCCGAACGGGCCGGCGCCGCGGTTGCGCAGCACCAGGGCCGAGACATCGGCGCACAGGCGCTGGTCGTAGGCCTGCAGCGCGGCCGGGCCCACGCCATGCGCCACCATGGCAGCGCCCAGCACGCGGGCATCGATGATGGCCTGGCTGGCGCCGTTGCTGCCGGTGGGGTACATCACATGCGCCGCGTCGCCCATCAGCGCCACCCGGCCGTCCACCCAGGTGGGCACCGGGTCGCGGTCGATCATCGGGTACTCGAACACCTCGGCGGCGCCGCGCAGCATCGCCGGCACGTCCAGCCAGTCGAAGTTCCAGCCGTCGAAGTGGTGGGCGAAGTCGGCCAGCTGCACCCGGCGGTTCCAGTCGCCCTGGGTCCAGCCGTCGCGGTTGTCGACGGTGATCTCGGCGATCCAGTTGATCGTCGCCAGCCCGGTGGCCGGGTCGACCGGCGAGATCGGATAGAACACCACCCGGTGCCGCGCCGAGCCCAGGCCGACGAACGAGGCGCCGCTGCGGATCGGCACGCCAGGTGACGTGCCACGCCACAGGATGGCGCCACCCCACTGGATGGGCGGCTGATGCGGGTGCATCTGCGCGCGCACCGCCGAATGCAGGCCATCGGCGGCCAGCAGCAGGCGGCCGGTGGCTTCATGGCGGCGGCCGTCGCGGTCTTCCAGCAGCGCGGTCACGCCGTCGGCGGTCTGGCGGTAGCCGGTCACGCGCTGGCCCAGGCGCAGCGCGCCGTCGCCCAGACGTTCGCGCACCGCGTCGGCCAGCAGCATCTGGAGCTGGCCGCGGTGCACCGCGTACTGCGGCCAGCGGTAGCCGGCGGCCAGGCCACGCGGCTCGCTGTAGACCTCATGCCCATTGCGGCCGACCAGCGCCCATTCACGCGCCGGCAGGCCGATGCGGTCGAGCAGGTCGGCGCCGATGCCCAGGTCTTCCAGTTCGCGCACCGCATTGGGCTGCAGGTTGATGCCCACGCCCAGCGGCTTGAGCTGGGGCACGGCTTCGTAGACGACGCAGGGCACGCCCACCTGGTGCAGGGTGAGGGCCAGGGCCATGCCGGCGATGCCGCCGCCGGCGATCAGCACCGGGACGGTCTTGTCTGGGGGGTTGGATTGCATGGTGCGAATTCTCGGTCAGGGCACGGCCACGGTCAGATGCTGGAAGCCCACCCGCACGCTGCCCACCGTCACGTTCAGCGTGCCGCTGCCGGCCACCACCAGGGTGACGAAGCGCTCATGGCCGTTGCCGCGCGTCCAGGGCGAGAACACGCTGGGCCCGCCGTACAGGCCGCCGCCCCAGCCCTCCAGGTGGCCGATCTCCACCACCGCGGCGCCGGGGGCCAGCACGGTCACACCATGGGCCTGCGTGGTCAGGCGGATCGGCTCCACATGCGGCAAGCCCTGCGACGACGGCACGCCGCAGCTGCCCAGGTAGCCATGGTTGGCCACGCGGATCTCGATGCGGGTGCTGTCGCCTTGGCGCTCCTGCCCCACCACGCTGGCGCTGATGCGCGGCAGCAGCGCCGCCACCCGCAGGAAGGCGGCGCTCTGGCCCTGGCAGGTGGCATCCAGCCGGTCGTACGGCGGGTTCCAGATGCCCACGCGCGGGTCGAAGCCAGCCACTTCCACGGGGCCCAGCTGCGGGTGCTGCAGCGGCTTCCAGGTGCCGAAGATGCGCCCGCCGTTGTGCTGGCGGTCGAACTCGGCCAGCTTGCGCATGTCGGCGCGGCTGAACTTGCTGTAGTGGTCGACAAACGGCTTCTTGCGGGCGATGCCCAGCTGCTGGAACAGGTCCCACAGCTCCACCACATAGGCCAGCGCGCCACGCTGGTGGTAGGCGTAGTCGCTCAGGTCGCCGTGCAGGGGCTTGTCGGGCTCGTAGAGGAATTCATGGAAGCCGCTGACGGTGGCGTAGCCGGTGAACTGGGTCATCCAGGCTTCCACCTGCTCGTAGATGCCCAGGTCACCGGGGTGCATCTTGCTGTCGGGCTTGTCGCCCAGCGGGCGGATCAGCACGCCACCGAAGGTGTGCAGGTTCAGCCACAGCAGGATGTTGGGGTGCCGGGTGGCGAAGTCCAGCACCGCGCGGGTCTCGGGCGCGCTGCCGGGGTAGTGGCCGGCGCCGGCCTGCTGCGGCTCGGGCGCCCAGTGGTAGGGGAAGTTGCGGTTGAAGTCGTAGACCGTGTCCGACAGGAAATGCGCGTCGGGGATGGTGCGGCCGTCGAAGTTGGCGATGCGGCCCTCGGGGTACAGGCGGTAGAACGGGCCGGTGTCCTCGGGCATGCGCGCCACCAGCACGGCCGGGCGCAGCGGCTGGCCGTCGTCGCCGCGCAGTTCCACCAGCTCGCCGTCGGGGTCCTGGCGGCGCATGGTCAGGGCCAAGCCGTCGCCGTCGATGTCTTCGGTCACCCAGTGGGCATGGTGGCGCGCCACGCGGTCGTCCACCGGGCTGCTGCGCACGTAGCGGCCACGCTGCAGCACCTCTTCTGCGCCATCGGGCGAGATGCGCGGCACCACGTAGAACAGCGTCTCGCGGATGGCCTGGGCCATGTGCGGCGGCAGCGGCTGGCCGCCGGCTGCATCGGCGCCGCCGTGGATGGCCAGCACGTCTTCGGCAATCGCCAGGGCCACGCTGGTGCCGCACAGCTCGCTGGCGTGCATGTTGCCGTCGATCCAGACCGCCGGGCCGCCGCGCTCGGGGTGGCGACCGATGGTCAGCAGCGGGATGTCGCGCCCGCCGGCGCTCTGCCCCAGGCTGCTGACATGGGCCAGGCCCGGATGCTGCTGCGCCCAGGTGGCCAGCTGGGCGGTGAGCTGGGCGTGGTCGATGTAGGTGGTGCGGAACATGGCGGGCGGCTCGTTGGCGGGGTGGTGATGTTGCCCCAGCCCGGCGTGGCCCACCGTGGCCCGCTGGATGCGGCGCCCGTCAGCGGCTGGCGCGCGGCCAGGCAAAGGCGTAGATGTCGGCCCACTCGGCCTGCCGCGCGTCCTCGGCCGACCCCACGCCATGGCCGCTGTCGGCATCGGCCCGCAGCAGGATGGTGCGGCTGGCACCGAAGCGCTGCTTGGCGCGGGCCGCCAGCTTGGCGCTCATCCACGGTGCCACGCGCTTGTCGTTCAGTCCGATGGTCAGCAGGGTGTCGGGGATGTCTGCGGCGGTGGCGGCGGCCAGGTAGGCATCCTGCGCGGCCAGTGCGGCCCAGCCATCGGGCGTGGCGGGGTTGCCCATCTCGTCGAACTGGTTGGCCCCGTTCGGGGCGGCGGCCAGGCGGGTGGCGTTGGTGATGCCCACGCGCACCACCAGGCCGGCAAATGCATCGGGGTGCTGCATGGCGGCCAGCGGCACCAGCAGGCCGCCGGCGCTGGTGCCCACCACCACCGGGCCGGCCGCGCGCGCCAGGCCTGCATCACGCAGCTTGCGTGCGCAGGCGGTCAGGTCGTCCTGCGCCTGGGGCTTGAAACGTTCGCGCCCGGCGTCGTGCCAGGCGCGGCCGCGCTCGCCGCCGCCCCGCGTGCCGCAGTAGGCCATGGCACCGCCGCGCTGCACCCAGGCCATCGCGAAGCGCCGGTACGACGGCGTGGCCGTCGAGTTGCCGTAGCTGCCGTAGGCCTCCAGCATTGCGGGGAAGCCACCGGCCGGCGCCGCGCCGCGCGGGTGCACCACCACCAACGGCACCTGCGTGCCATCACGGCTGGCGGCCTGCAGGCGGGTGACGCTGAACCCCGCCGCGCCCGGCCAGGTGTCCGAGCCCAGGCCGACGGGCTGCAGCCGGCCCTGGCGCACCTGGTAGTAGCGCTGGTTGGTCAGCCAGCCGGTCAGCGACAGCGCCAGCAGGCGGCCGTCGCTGCTGGCCTGCATGCCATGGATCGCGCCTTCGAACGGCAGCGGGATCTCGCGCAGCGCCGCCGTGCCCCCGGCGCTGTAGAACAACCGGCTGCGGCCGTCGGTCAGGGCCTGCAGGTACAGCCCGTCGCGGGTGGCCTCGATCGCCTCGATGATCAGCTGGTCCGAGCCGTTGACGACCACCACCTCGCCGGCGCCGCCGCCACTGCCCAGCCGCTGGCGGGTGACCCGGCCGTGCGGGTTGTCGCGCGACGACAGCAGGAACAGCGCGTCGCCACGCAGCGCGTAGCCACGCACCTGCTGGTCGAGGCCGGCCACACGTCGCCACGGCGTGCTGGGCCCGGTGCCCAGCGCGCTGCGCCGCACCACGTTCAGCTCGAAGTCGGCGCGCGCGCCCGTGGCCAGCCCGGCCACCCAGGGGCTGATCGGCGAACTGAGCACCATCGGAAAGTCCTTGGCCGCCACCGCCACCGGCTGCGTGTCCGGCCCGAGCACCACGGTGTCGCCGCCGCGCCCGTCCAGCCGCCGCACCATTGCCTGCATGCCCTGCATCGCATCGGTCTGCTGGCCGGGTAGCCCCATGCGGGTGTAGGCCACCCGGTGGGTGTCGATCCAGCTCAGCGGGAATTCACCCCAGACCGGCTGCATCGGCACGCCCACCGGCTGGCCGCTGGCCACGTCGTACACGGTGATGCCACCCACCTCACCGCCGCCGGCGGCGGTGTGCACCGCCACCTGCCGGCCGTCGGGCGACAGCGTGGTGTTGTTGATGGCCACCACGGCCGTGCCCTCGGCGGTGTTGGGGTCGATCAGCACGCGCTCCTGCGCGCCCTGGCGCAGCACCAGCCGGGGCACGCGGTCGGCGGGCCCGATGCGCTGGAAGGCCATCAACCGGGCATGGGCCATCACCAGCGACGGCACCCGGGTGAGCGCACCGCCCACGTCCTTCAGCGCGGCGGCGAACTGCGCACGGCTGGGGTCGTCGGCCAGTTGGCGCCGCGCCTCGGCGCTCTCGGCCAGCACCCAGTCGCGCAGCACGGCCTGGCGCGCCGGGTCTTCCATCCAGCGGTGGTCATCGGTGAGGGTGCGGCCGAACAGCTGCTCGGTCACGGGCTCCACCGGCGGCGGCGGCACGCTGGCGGCCTGCACCCCGCAGGCCAGCAGTTGCACCCCGCCTGCCACCATCCAGCCTGCCCAGCGTCGCGTGTCCATTGCAGCCCCCCCGATCTTCAACCCGTTTGCAGGCGACTCTAACCCCGGGCTGACACCGCGTCGATGCCCGGCCGCCAGGCGGGGCAGGAACGCCCGCTGGTGCCGGTGGGCGAGGCCGACGGCGTGTTCGACGCTGACCGGGCGCGTGTGCGCAGCCAGCCCACCGCGCTCGGCACGCTGATCGCCCGGGCGATGCGCGAGCGCACCGGCGCCGACCTGGTGGTGATCAACAGCGGCGGCGTGCGCGATTCACTGCCCGCCGGCCGCATCACCTGCCGGGATGTGGTGAAGGTGCAGCCCTTTGCCAACACCGTGGGCGTGCTCAGCCTGAGCGGTGCCGAACTGCTGGACTGGCTGGCCGCCGCCACGAAGATGACACCCGGCTCTGGCGGCGACCCGCAGACGGCCGGGCTGCAGTGGACGGTGGCCAACGGCGCGCTGCTGGAGGCGCGCGTGGGTGGCCAGCCCATCGACCGCAGCCGCAGCTACAAGCTGGCGATCAACAACTTCACCGCCATCGGCGGCGACGGCTACCCGAAGATGGGCAACCACCCCGGCTATGTGAACACCGGGCTCAACGACGCCGAGGTGCTGCGCGCCTACATTGCTGCGCGCAGCCCGCTGAAGCTGGCCGAGTACGCGCCCGACAACCGTTAGGCCCTGCGCCAGCGCAGGGCCGCAGCGGCGGCCAGCGCCAGCCCGACCAGCGCAAGCGACGTCGGCTCGGGCACGCTGGGCGTGACCCTGGTTCCCAGGACGGACAGAGACAGGTCGGGTTTGCCCTGCCACCAATCCTGGCCTTCGCCGTCCCGATAGAACGACTGGCCATCGCCTCCTGAGCCTTCCTGCCAGCCCCAGCTGTTGCCGGTCGAGAAAATCGCCACGCTGTAAGTCTGGTTCGCGGCGGCCGTGAATGCCGTCGTCAGCGTCAGCTCGAATTCGAAGATGTCCGATGGGCCTGGTTCTGGTGTGGTGAAGACTTTGCTGCCGCGCGTCACGACCCCGCCGAGGGAGGTACCCGCCCCCGCATATTGAACAAAGCATGTTCAGCCCAGTCCAGCGTCGGCCGCCCAAAAGCACCCCCGCAGTCAAGCGGCTTGACGATGCGGCGCCACGGGCGGGTTTGCAGCCGGGCATGGGCCGGCTCGCGCTCAGTCGGGCGTGATCTTGGCCGCCTTGATCACCGCCGCCCAACGCTGGATCTCGCTGCCCAGCAGGGCCTGCAGCTCGGCCGGCGATCCCGCCCCCAGCCGCATGCCCAGCGGCGCCAGGCGCTGCTGCACCGCGGGCGATGCCACGGCATCCCGCACCGCCTGGTTCAGCGTGGCCAGCACCGCGGGTGGCGTGCCGGCCGGCGCGGCCAGCGCGTTCCAGCTGGCCACCTGCACGCCGGCCACGCCGGCCTGGGCCACGGTGGGCACCTCGGGCAGCAGCGGGTGGCGCTGGGCGCCGGTGACGGCCAGCGCCCGCACCGTGCCGGCCTGCAGCTGCGGCAGCATCGGGCCGACGATCTCCACCGCGATGTCGACTTCGCCCGCGCGCAGCGCCGTCAGCACCGCGGGGGACCCCTTGTAGGGCACCACCAGCGCGTCGATGCCGGCGCGCGCCTCGAACAGCTTGGCCGCCAGGTGCTGGGTGCTGCCCACGGCGATGCTGCCGATGTTCAGCTGGCCGGGGTGGGCGCGGGCCCAGTCCAGCGCGGCGGCCAGGGTGGCGAAGCGCCCATTCACCGCTGCAAACAGGCCCAGATCGAAGCTGCCCAGCGTGCTGACCAGCGCAAAGTCCTTCAGCGGGTCGGGCCCCGGCGTCTTCATCAGCGACACCGCCACCGCGTTGGCATTGCTCAGCAGCAGCAGGGTGTGGCCGTCGGGCACGGCACGCGCCACCCGCTGGCTGGCGACGATGGCGCCGGCGCCGGGCTGGTTGTCGACCACCACCGGCTGGCCCAGGCTGCGCGCCAGCGCCTCGCCCACGGCGCGGGCCGTCAGGTCGGCGATGCCGCCGGGGCCGAAGGGCACCACCAGGGTGATGGGCCGGTCAGGAAAGCGGGCCTGGGCGCGGGCCGGCAGGCAGGCGGCGGCCAGCAGGGCCAGCGTGTGCCGGCGGCTGCAGGGGGCGGGCGGGCGGGGCGATGCGGTTGGCACGGGCACGTTGCAGTCAGGCCGATGGCGGCACGTCGGGATCCACCGGCGGCGCCACCGGACCGTCTGCCGCCTGGGCAGACGAACGGGGCACATGCAGCACCTGGGTGTCCGGGTACAGCACGAACTCCATCTGCAGGCTGGTCAGCATCAGGTCGACCTTGGCCGTCAGCGTCACCGGGCCATCGGTGATCGGCCGGGCGCGCAGTTCCTCGGCGGCCAGCGCCAGCATGTCGCGCATCTGCACCACGGCCTCGCGGGTGGCCGCGGTGCTGGCCCGGTCGCCCAGTTCTGCGGCCTTGCGCTTGGTGGCCTGCATGGCGTCACTGGCCTGGCCGGCGACCGTGCCGGCGCCGTCCTTCACCGACACGGCCACCTTGGCAGCCGATGTCGTCAGCTGCCCGCCCAGTTCCTTGATCCGATCCAGCATGTGCGTCTCCGTGCGGCGCGCCCGGGTGGCGCCCTGTCGGGCTGCAGTGTCGCGGCGCGCCCGCCCAGGCTGCAAGCCGGGGCCGCAAACCCATGGCGCCGCTACGATGGGGGGCCATCAGATCCACAGCACGCTCCACCACGATGCCAGATGCCACCGCCGACGCCCGCACCGCCCTGGCCTGCCTGGATCTGACCAGCCTGAACGATGCCGACGACGCCGCGGCCATCACCGCGCTGTGCGCCCAGGCCGCCGGCCCCGCCGGCGCGCCGGCAGCACTGTGCGTGTGGCCGCGCTTCGTGGCGCAGGCCAAGGCCGGGGCGCCGGCAGGCGTGCGGGTGGCGGCGGTGGCCAACTTTCCCGCAGGCGGGCTGGACATGGCCGCGGCGGTGGCCGATGCGCGCGCCATCGTCGACGCCGGGGGTGACGAGGTCGACCTGGTGCTGCCCTGGCGCGCGCTGCAGGCCGGAGACGCTGCCAGCGCCGCCGCGCTGGTGCAGGCGGTGCGTGCGGCCTGCACCGGCCGCACGCTGAAGCTGATTCTCGAGTCCGGCGACCTGGCCACGCAGGCGCTGATCCACCAGGCCAGCGGGATCGGGCTGGATGCGGGCGTGGACTTCCTGAAGACCAGCAGCGGCAAGACCGGTACCGGCGCCACACCCGACGCGGCGCGGGTGATGCTGCAGGCCATCGCCGGCCACCCGCGTGGCGCGGCGGTGGGCTTCAAGGCCTCAGGCGGCATCCGCAAGGTGGCCGACGCGGCGGTCTACATCGCGCTGGTGCGCGACATCCTGGGCGATGCCGCCGTCACGCCGCAGCGCCTGCGCTTCGGCGCCAGCGGGCTGCTGGGCGACATCACCGCGGTGCTGC
>JAGOBT010000629.1 GCA_017999135.1 Burkholderiaceae bacterium | reverse complement strand
GACATCGGCCGTGCCGGAGCCTGGCGCCGGCTGGCTGCTGCTGGCTGGCCTGCCGTTGCTGGGAGCGATGCTGCGCTGCCGCCGCGATTGAGCCGCCGGCCTGGCCTGGGCGACACTGGCGGCCCGCCGCCAAGGCTGACCTTCTCCGCCCATGCCCAAGCTCCTGCCGGCCTTCATCGCATCGGCCGCACTGGCCATCACCACCGCGCTGGTCTGGCCCGGCTTGTGGGCACCCTATGCGTTGCTGAAGACGCTGACCACGCTGCTGGTCATCGCCCATGCCTGGCGACTGGGTGGGCAGGGGGCGCCGATGCGCACGCCGCTGCTGGCCGGTCTGGTGCTGTCGCTGGTGGGCGACGTGGCGCTGCTGTGGCCGCAGCAGGGCTTTCTGCCCGGGCTGGTGGCCTTCCTGCTGGCGCACCTGGCCTACCTGGTGGCCTTCACCCGCGGGCTGCCCGGTGTGCGCTTTGGCGCCTGGCCGCTGGCGTTTGCCGGCTATGCGGCGCTGGCGGCAGTGGTGCTGGCGGTGCTGTGGCCCGGTGTGCCCGGGCCGCTGCGCACGCCGGTGGTGGCCTACGTGCTGTGCCTGGCGGCGATGGCGGCGCAGACGGCCAGCGCCTGGCACCACGCACGCCCGCAGGCCGATGCCGCCACCCGGCGGCGGCTGGCCGGCGCGGCCATCGGCGGCGCGCTGTTCCTCACCAGTGACGCGCTGCTGGCCACCAACCGCTTCCACACGCCGCTGCCGCTGTCCACGCTGTGGATCCTGGCCACCTACTGGGCGGCGCAGTGGCTGATCGCCAGCGCGCTGCCGCCCCGGCGCTGACCCTGGAAAGCGATGGTGCCGCCAGGGGCGGTGCGTGGCTAGCATCCACGGCGTTGCGCAGCCCGCCCGCGCACCCGCCACCGCAGCCGACACCGCACCCCAGGAGCTCCCATGATCCCCGACCACCAAGACTTCAGCGACATGCTGGCCCGCTGGGCCACCCAGCAACCCGACGCGCCCGCCATCGTCTTCGGCGACACCCGCCGCACCTGGGCCCAGCTGCGTGAACGGGTGCAGCGGGTGGCCGCCGGCCTGCGCGCCGCCGGCCTGCAGCCCGGTGACCGCATCGCCGTGCTGGACCTGAACCACCCGTCGTGCCTGGAACTGACGCTGGCCTGCGCGCTGACCGGCTGCGCCAACGCGGTGGTCAACTTCCGCCTGGCCCCGCCCGAGATCGTCTACGTGATCAACGATGCCAAGGCCCGGGTGCTGTTCGTCGGCCCTGAATTTGCCGCCGCCGCTACCCAGCTGCGCGGCCAGTTGCCGCTGCTGGAGAAGGTCATCCACATCGGCGGCGCCGCCGACGAATACGAGCCCTGGCTGGCCGCGCACCAGCCCGATGCCCGCGTGCACCCCGCTGCCCCCACCGACTGCTTCGTGCAGCTGTACACCTCGGGCACCACCGGCTTCCCGAAGGGCGCCATGCTCACCCACCACGGCATGCTGGCCCATGCCCGCAACGTGGCCGCCACGCAGACGCTGGGCGCCGACAGCAGGGTGCAGGTGGCGATGCCGCTGTTCCATGTGGGCGGCACCAGCTATTCGTTCGTGGCCTGGGCCGGCGGCGCGCCGATCTTCATGATGCGCATGCCCGACCCGCTGGGCGCGCTGCAGATGCTGGAGCGCGAGCGCATCACCCACACCTTCTACGTGCCCGCGCTGATGGCCGCGATGACCCAGGTGGCCGCCGGCCACCAGTTCGACTTCTCGGCGCTGAAGGCGGTGTCGTACGGTGCGTCGCCGATGCCGCTGCCGGTGATGCGCGCCTGCCTGCAGCTGTTCCCCCAGGGCACCATGCAGCAGGTCTACGGCATGACCGAGCAATGCGGCGTGGTCACCATCCTGCCGCCCGAAGACCACGAGAACCCCGCCGTGGCGCACCGCCTGGTGTCGGCCGGCAAGGCCATCCACGGCGTCGAGATCGAGGTGCGCGACCCCGCCACCAGCGCGCCGGTGCCGGTGGGCCAGGCCGGCGAGATCTGGGTGCGCAGCGCGCAGATCATGGCCGGTTACTGGGGCAAGCCCGAGGCCACCGCCCAGGCCGTCACACCCGACGGCTGGTACCGCTCAGGCGACGGCGGCCACATCGACGCCGACGGCTATGTCTACGTCACTGACCGCATCAAGGACATGATCATCAGCGGCGGCGAGAACATCTACCCAGCCGAGATCGAACGGGTGCTGGCCGAGCACCCCGCATTGCTGGACGTGGCGGTGATCGGCGTGCCCGACGAGCGCTGGGGCGAGGTGCCCAAGGCGGTGGTGGTGCTCAAGCCCGGTGCCATGCTGGCTGACACCAACGAGCTGGTGGCCTGGTGCCGCGACCGGCTGGCCGCCTACAAGTGCCCCAAGACGGTGGACGTGCTGGCCGAGTTGCCGCGCAACCCCACCGGCAAGGTGCTCAAGCGCGACCTGCGCAAGCCCTACTGGGAAGGCCGCGACCGGCAGGTGGTCTGACCCGCAGCCGCGCTACATGCCCTTGAACAGG
>JAGOBT010000091.1:3798-9274 GCA_017999135.1 Burkholderiaceae bacterium | reverse complement strand
GTGGCCACGCACGAGATGGCGCACGCTGTCGTGGGCTGCCATGCCGGCCCCCTCGACCTGCCCGTGGCAGCGCACGAGTGCGTGGCTTACGTGGCCCTGTTCGCCACGATGGAACCGCGGCTGCGCGAGCGCCTGCTCGCCAAGTTCCCCGGCACCGGATTCAGCAGCACCCTGCAGATCAACGACATGAACCACTTCGCCAATCCCAACCAGTTCGGCGTGGACGCCTGGCGCGACTATCTGCGGCGCAGGGACCGCGATGCCTGGCTGCGCGAGGTCATCGCCGGGCGTGTCGTCGAGACCTGGCCCACCGACGGGCCGTGACACCGGCCGGCCGGGCGGCTCAGCCCTGCCGCCGCGTGGCCAGCCAGATGCTGGGCAGGATCAGCGTGGCGCCGGCCGCGTGGTACCAGGCCGGCGGCTCGCCCAGCAGCAGCCAGGCAGTGAAGGCGGCATAGACCGGCCCCAGGTACAGCACCAGCGCCGTAGGCCCGGCGCCCAGCTCGCGCAGCATGAATGAATAGGCCTGGTAGGCCACGATGCCGGGCAGCACCGCAGCCGCCACCACCAGGCCCACCGCCTGCCAGCTGAAGGCCGGCGGCGTGACCAGCGCCAGTTCCAGCAATGTGAAGGGCAGCAGCACGAGGATGCCGCCGGCGGTGATGGCCACCAGACGCGCCGCAGCGTCCAGCCGGCTGGGCCACAGCCGCAGCAGCACCGAATACGCCACCCAGCTGATGCCGGCGGCCAGCACCCAGCCGTCGCCCACGGTGAAGCGCACCGCCAGCAGGTTGCGCAGGTCGCCCTTGGCGATGACGAACAGCACGCCCGCCAGCGCCAGCGCCACGCCCACCACCTGGCTGGGGGCCATGCGCTCGCCCAGCAGCACCGCACCCACCACCGCAATGGCCACCGGCGTGGCGGCGTAGATCAGCGCGATGTTGGCCGACGAGGTGGTCTGCCCGCCGATGTAGACGAAGGCGCCGCAGATCCACATGCCCAGGCCGCCCAGCACCAGCAGCTGCGTCCATTCGGCCGCCAGCCAGGGCCGGCCGGCGCGCCGCAGTGCAGCCCAGGCCAGCGGCAGCATCAGCGCAAAGGCCAGGCTCCAGCGGCCCAGCGCCAGCACATGCGGCGAGATGACGCCGGCGGCGGCGCGTGCGATCAGGTAGTTGCTCGACCAGGCCAGCGGCACCAGCCACAGCAGGAGGCGGGCGAGGCGCTGACGCCGTTCGGCCTGGGCGTCGGGTTCTGAGGGAGCGGAAGCGGTCAAGTCGACGGAACGGGTCTGCGGCGCGCGATTGTCACCGCCGTGCGACCCGACGGCCCCACCCACCCGCTGATCGCCTGCCCCAGCCCGCCTGCCCCCCAGATCAAGGGGGGAGCCGACCCGGCAGACGTGACGCTGCCGTGACGCCCGGCCACTTACGATGGTTTTCGGGCGTGGGAGGGGCGCTTCCTGCCATCTGAGCTAGCGCAGGGCCATGCGCCGATTGCGCGCTGTGTCGGCCCTTCAGGCCACGCCAACGCACCGGGAGTGTGACTTGAAACAACGCCGCCACCCACCGATCCTGAGGCCACTGAAGCTGGCGCTCGCCCTGGACGCGCCGGTCGCGTGCCGACCATGGTCTTGACCTTTGGTCTCCCATTCGTCTGCGGCCCTGCCACTGGGGCGGGATCGCGTCTTGCAAGGAGTTGACATGAACCGATGTTCCGTGACCATCCCCGGCGCCCGCCGTGCCCGCGGCGTAGCCCTGTCCCTGGCCGGCCTGCTGCTGGCGCCGATGGCCTGCGCCGGCGGGAGTGCGGTCGTCAGGTCGTCGCTGGATTACCACGCCCTGTATGGCAACCCATTCCTCACGTCGCCGGCCCCGGGCCTTGCGGCCTGCAACGCATCGGATTTTTCGCTGGGCGCCCTCGTGGCGTCGGCAGGGACCTGCCACTCGAGCCCGTCGAACCTGGTTCAGTCCCGGCCCCTGGAGCCAGGCGAGCTGCCGGAGTACACGCTGCGGACGGTGGCCTCCGCCTCGCCGCCCGTGTCCAGCGCCGAGCTGCCCGCGCTGCGCGTGCAGGCCGGCATCCAGCGGACACCGCGCATCGGCCATGTGGCCAACGCCGATGCGCTGGCCAGTGCGGAAGCGGAGCGAACGGTCTTCATCACCTGGGACCCGAACGCCTCCGTCAGCAGCCTGCAGTTCGACCTGCACGTCACCGGAGCCATCTCCTATGTGACCCCGGCGATGGGCACCCCCTCCGGCACGCTGGCGCTGGGCCTGACGGCGCAGCGTGCCTGGATGCTGGGACCGGGTCTCTACGCGGCCAACCTGCTGCCGCTGCAGCGCACGAGCTTCTCAGGCGAACAACTGCGCTTCGGAACGCTTGAAGCCGGCGCCCGTTGGTCGGTGGTCGGTGATTCGGCAGCAACGGGCTGGAACTCCCGGGAGCTGACGATGGCGATGACCCGGCAAGCCAGCTTCGACATGAACGCCGCATCGACTGGCGTGGAACAGTTCGTGCCGGACGCGGGCCCATGCCGGCCTGGGGCTGCGGGCTGCTCGGGCAGCTGGCAGCCATGGTGGGTGGACGTGACTGACCCGCCGCCACACCCGAACGCTGGCGGGCTCGAGGTCGACACCTGGCTGCGCATCACGCTGGGTGGCGACTTCACCCAAAACATCTTCGGCGACGACCCACCCGGCGGCGCCACCGCCGCAGCGCTGCGCGGCGTCGAGCTGCGTGCCACCGCGGTGGCCACCGCCCACTTGGCCCAGCAGGGTTACGAGTCGTTCGCCGACGATGCCTGGGCCGGCACCGGCTCCATCGATGTCGACTTCGGCAACACCTTCCAGGTGTCCGACCTGAGGCTGTTCAACGGGGACCAGGATGTGACGGTCCAGGCGCGCGGTGTCCTCGCCGGCACGTTCGAGCAGGCCAGCAGCCTCTCCTACGTGGGCGCGGTGCCCGAGCCCGGCAGTTGGGCGATGCTGGCGGCCGGGCTGGTGCTCGTCGGCGTGCGCTGGCGACGTGTTCGAGAACACGGGGCAGGTTGAACCGCGCGGCACGCTGGAAGGTGCGGTGTCGCTGTCGGGCATGCTGATCGAGCTGGCAGCGGCAGCACCTGGTGCTCAACGTCACCGTCAGGGCGGCCCGAAGGCGGCGCACCTGGGCCGTGCTACCTTGCGGCCCCACCCACCCCGACCAGGAGACGCCCCATGTTCGATACCGCCATCGCCGGCAGCCTGCCCAAGCCTGCCTGGCTGGCCGAGACCGGCAAGCTGTGGCCGAAGTGGCAGGCCGAGGGCGACGCCCTGGCCCGCGCCAAGGCCGACGCCACCCTGCTGTGGGTGAAGCTGCAGGAAGACGCCGGCCTGGACGTGATCGGCGACGGCGAGCAGAGCCGCCAGCACTTCGTGCACGGCTTCCTGGAGCAGGTGGACGGCATCGACTTCGCCAACAAGATCGAGATCGGCATCCGCAACGACCGCTACAAGGCCCTGGTGCCGCAGGTGGTGGCACCGCTGCGGCTGAAGGGCCGGGTGCATGCCACCGAGGCCCGCCTGCTGCGCGCCCACACCAGCAAGCAGATCAAGTTCACCCTGCCCGGGCCCATGACCATCGTCGACACCGTGGCCAACGGGAGTCAGAGCCCCTACGCCGACCGCGTGGCCATGGCGATGGCCTTTGCCGAGCTGCTGAACCAGGAGGCGCTGGCGCTGCAGGCCGACGGGGTGGACATCATCCAGTTCGACGAACCGGCCTTCAACGTCTACCTGGACGAGGCCGCCACCTGGGGCGTGCAGGCGCTGGAACGGGCGGCGCAGGGCCTGGACCAGCCCAGCGCGGCCACCGGCCGCGCATGCAAGACGGCGGTGCACATCTGCTACGGCTACGGCATCGAGGCCAACATCGCCTGGAAGAAGACGCTGGGCGACCAGTGGCGCCAGTACGAGACGGTGTTCCCGGCGCTGGCGGCCAGCCGCATTCACCAGGTCAGCCTGGAATGCATCCACAGCCAGGTGCCGCCCGAGCTGATGGCGCTGCTGACCGGCAAGGACGTGATGGTGGGCGTGATCGACGTGGCCAGCGACGTGGTGGAGACGCCCGAGGACGTGGCCGACACCATCGGCCGGGCACTGCAGTTCGTGCCCAGGCACCGGCTGATCGCCTGCACCAACTGCGGCCTGGCGCCGATGCAGCGCGCCGTGGCCGAGGCCAAGCTGCGCGCCCTGTCCGAGGGCGCGGCGCTGGCGCGCCAGCGCTACGCCTGAGCCGGACGGACGGCCGTGCCGGCGCACGGCCGGTCGCCTGCGAAGGGGCGGCGCGTCACGCGCCGCGCGGGCTGCAAGCCTGAGCCGGACGGCCGACGCTTACTTCGTCAGCTTGTCGAGCTTGGCCACACGGCCGGCCGACAGCGCGATCCAGCCCGCCAGGCTCAGCCCGCCCAGCAGGCCGAAGAACCACAGCAGCAGCGGCGCGGCCTTGTCCGGGCTGCCGCGGCCCAGCATCCAGCTGACGAAGAAGAAGAACACCGACACGGCGAACAGGCCGATCAGGTTGTTGATGCGGCGGTTGGCGATCTCTTCGGGGGTGCGGGGTGGCATGCGCGGCGCCTGGCAAAGGTTACGGAGGCCTGATTCTCAACCAGGTGCCAGCGCCGGGCAGGCCGTGCGGCTGAAGTCCACCGGCGGCGGTGCGCCCGCCAGCCGGCGGAGATGGGCGCCTGCGCCTGCGCTGTTCAGCCGAGTGGCCATGGCCCGGCCGGCCGAAAAATGGCCCAGCGCGCTGCAGGCTTTCCGGGCCCGGCACGCCGACCCGACCTGCCACCCACCCGCCAAAGAGGGCCGCCATGCATGCCCATCCCCATCCCGCCAGCCCGGCCGCGCCAGGCCCGTCGCATGTGCTGCGGTTCGATTCGCTGTTCCACCCCGGCCGCGGCGTGGCCGTGCCCTGCGACGCCAGCGGCCAGGTCGACCTGGACACATTGACCGAGCGCCTGCGCAACGCTTACCTGGGCGCCCGCGCCATGGTGGGCCGCGAGTACGCCTGCCCGCGGGTGCAGCCGGCGCACTGAGCCGGCCTGCCGCAGCCCGGAAGTGGCCGCTCAGGCTGCCCGCGGGCGCGGCGTGAAGATCGCGTAGTTGCCGTTGGCCTGCGCCACCAGCACGCCGCCCAGGTGGATGCGGGACTCCAGGTTGGCGATGGTCTTGCCGCGGTTGACGAGCGTGGTCACGCAGGTCAGCTCGCCCTGGGCGATCGGCTTGAAGTAGTTGATCTTGATCTCGATGGTGGCGCAGATCTCGCCCGGGCCCAGCGTGGGGTACAGCGCGGCGCCCATGCCGGTGTCGGCCATGGCGTAGACCACCGCACCGTGCACCACCTGGTGCGGGTTCAGGTGCTGCGGCGCCACGGTCAGGCGCAGCCGGCTGTGGCCGGCGCTGGTCTCGTCGGTGTGCAGGGCGATCAGGTCGGCAAACGG
>JAGOBT010000091.1:1976-3698 GCA_017999135.1 Burkholderiaceae bacterium | reverse complement strand
CGCCTGTCAGCCGCTGCAGCAGGGCCACCAGCGCCTGGCAGTCGGCCAGCTGGGCTGGCGTGGCGCGCGCGGCGATGTGGTGGTCCACGCTGACCTGGGTGGGCAGGGTCTTGGGTGCGGACTTGCTGGTGGCCATGGTGCCGGGCTCCTGCGGGATGGCGTGGTGTGGCTGCGGGGGGCGGTGTGTGCTGGCGGTGCCTTAGCATCCACGCCGGACTGCACCCCATTCTGGAGACACGCCCATGAGCGACATGCACCTGATTTCCCTGCCCCGCCTGCAGGCGGCCATGCACCTGGTGGTGCGCGGCTTCGGCAGCAGCGCCGACGAAGTGGCCGCCGTGGCCGGCAACCTGATCGAGGCCAACCTCACCGGGCATGATTCGCACGGCATCGGCATGTTGCCGCGCTATGCCGACGCCTACCTGCAGGGCGGCCTCAAGCCCAATGCCGCCGTCAGCACCGAGCTGGACGCCGGCGCGCTGCTGCGGCTGAACGGCAACCGCGGCTTCGGCCAGGTGATCGGCGCGCAGGCCATGGCGCTGGGCATCGAACGCGCCAAGGCGCTGGGCACCTGCGTGGTGGCGCTGGGCAACAGCCACCACCTGGGCCGCATCGGTGCCTGGGCCGAGCAGGCCGCCGCCGCCGGCCTGGTGTCGATGCACTTCGTCAACGTGATCTCGCGCGGCATCGTGGCGCCGTTCGGCGGCGGCGATGCGCGCTTCGGCACCAACCCGTTCTGCGCCGGCGTGCCGCTGACCGGCCGCCCGCCGGTGATCCTGGACTTCGCCACCAGCATGATCGCCCAGGGCAAGACCCGGGTGGCGATGAACAAGGGCGACCTGGTGGATGAAGGCTGCCTGATCGACGACCACGGCCGCCCCACGCGCGAGCCGCGCTTCACCGTGGTGCCGCCGTTCGGCGCGCTGCTCACCTTCGGCGGCCACAAGGGCTTCGGCATGGCCCTGATGTGCGAGTTGCTGGGCGGCGCGCTGGCCGCCGGCATGACCCAGCGCGACGCCGACGCCAGCCAGCGCCGTGTGCTCAACGGCATGTTCAGCGTGCTGGTCGACCCCGCCGCGCTGGCCGACCGCGCCGGCTTCGAGGCCGAGGCGCTGGCCTTCATCGACTGGGTGCGCGCGTCGCCCCCGCGTGAGGGCTTCGACGGCGTGCTGATCGCCGGCGAGCCCGAGCGCGCCCACCGCGCCCGCCGCACCGTCGAGGGCGTGCCGGTGGATGCCACCACCTGGCAGGAGATCCTGGCCGCGGCCGGCAAGCTGGGCGTGGACCCCGCCGCGGTGCAGGCCACGGCGCTGGGCGCATGAGGCGGCGCCCTCTGCTGGGCCGGGCCGCGTTGGCCCTGGCCTGCGCCGCCGGCCTGGTGGCCGGGCCCGTGCACGCCCAGCACGCCAGCGACGAGGACGTGCCCTTCATCACCACGCCCGACCGCGTCACCCTGGCCATGCTGCAACTGGCCGGCGTCGGCCCGGCCGACCGGCTGGTCGACCTGGGATCGGGCGACGGCCGCATCGTCATCACCGCGGCCAGGCGCTTCGGTGCGCGTGGCCTGGGCGTGGAGCTGGTCCCCGATCTGGTGGCCCGCAGCCTGGCCAGCGCGGCGCAGGCCGGCGTGGCCGACCGGGTCAGCTTCCGGGTGCAGGACCTGTTCGACACCGACCTGGCCGGCTTCAGCGTGATCACGATGTACCTGCTGCCCGAGGTCAA
>JAGOBT010000091.1:0-1876 GCA_017999135.1 Burkholderiaceae bacterium | reverse complement strand
GCGCCACAGGCCACGTCAGAAACCCGGAGGATGCCAGTTTCTCTGGTTTGCGGTGTGGCCTGCAAACCAGTTGGAACCCTGCGCTGAATTCGGCAAGAAACCCCTCATCCTCAATCTGCATGGGTTTGTCTTGGCAGTTCATCAAACTGCACGAAGCAATTGTTTTCGCGTTGCCTAGCATGCGCATGCCGGTGCCCATCAGCCCCGGCCATGTCGATGACAGCACCAACCAGGAAACACCATGCAAAACCATTTGCGACTGTCTGGCGCGGCACTGTGCTGCGCCTTGTCCACCTTGCTGCTGACGGCCTGCGGTGGCGGTGGCAGTGGTGACCTGGCCGGTGGTGGCGAACCGGCGCTGACCACCTGGAACAACAACCTCAACGGCAGCACCATCAAGGACGCCGACAACGACAGCCTCGCCTTCACCACCGATGGTGTGCTGTACCGCCAGCAGGTCAGCTACCCCGGCGTCAAGGTGCGCAGCGATGCCAGCATCACCTGGAACGGCGCAGTCATCGGCACCGTGACCCTGGTGGCGGCCGAGGGCGGCAGTGGCCAGGTGGCCACCACCTTGTGCGCCGGGGGCGCGCCGCTGAACTTCACCTTCCTCACCGACCGGGTCGACTACAACTGCGTGACACCGCAGTCCCGCAGCGGCGGCAGCGCCACCACCACGGGTGGCACCACGCCCCAGGGCAGCAGCCGCAGCTTCATCAGCTGGACCGGCAATGCGCTGGACTACCTGGTCAAGGACGCCGACGAGGACTACTACGTGGTCGACGCCGGGTCGCGCCAGCTGCTGTTCGTGGGCACCCGCGATGACGGGCCGAACAACGTGGCCAACCCGACCGCCTTCGTCAACAGCCAGGTCGACGCCAGTGCCAACGTGATCATCAGCAATGTGATCGTCGGGTACCTGGCCCTGGTGCCCAGCACCTCGGGCAGCCAGATCGCAGCGCTGAAGTGCAGCGACGGGCGCCGCATGCGCATCACCAGCGCCGCCGGCGCCAGCACCCAGGCGCGCCACGCATGTGACGGCGCCGCCCCGGGCGGCAGCGATGGTGGCAATGCAAGCACTGGCGGCGGCAGCGGCTCGACCTATGCCTTCACCAGCTTCAGCGGCAGCGCCAATGGCATCTGCATCGTCGACCGCTCGGGGGATTGCTTTGCCATCGACAACAAGACCGGCCTGCTGTCCTTCATGGGGCCGGTCACTGCGGTGGCGATCAATGACAGTGGCGCCACGCCCAGCCGCACCTATGGCAACGCGCGCGGCATCTTCAACGGCAGCACGCTGGTCGGCCTGAGCGTGGGCGGTGTGCGCCTGGCCGATGTGTCTCGCGTCAATCTGGATCGGGTCGGTGGTGGCACCGGACCGGCATTTGTCTGCAACGGCCAATACTATGCCGAGATATTCGAAGACCCGAACAAGCCGGGTGACGCCATATTGCAATGCAGCAGCCAGCAGGCGAGTTTCTGAGCAGGGGTTTGGCAATACCCGGATCAGCGCAAGCACCGCCCGCCAGGGTGACTGCGCCGATGTCCTAGCCCGCGTTCACCCGCTGCCGCACCATGTCGATGTGCCCGCGCAGTGAATACAGCTCATCCGCATAGCTCAGCGGCACGGTGACGCGGCCCAGGTGGGCCTCGATCTCGGCCAGTTCGGCACGCAGTTCGTCGGCCGGGCGCCGGCCCACCGCTTCGTCGACCGTGCGCAGCTGGGCATACCAGCGGAACACCCGGCGCCGGATGCGGAACTCGTAGACCGGCGGCAGCACCCGCGCCAGCGGGATCAGCACCGCCACGATGGCCAGCAGCGCCAGCCACATGCGGTCGGCCAGGTTGGCCACCCAGAACGGCAGGAAGCGCTGCA
>JAGOBT010000628.1 GCA_017999135.1 Burkholderiaceae bacterium | reverse complement strand
GATGCTGCTGCTGGCGGCGCTGGCCGCGCCGCTGGTGGCCGTGCTGTGGTGGCTGGGCCCGGCGCTGTTCACCTGGGCCTTCGGTCCGGATTGGGCCGATGCCGGCCTGCTGGCGCGGGCGCTGGCGCTCTACATCGGCCTGCACTTCATCGCGTCGCCGCTGGGCGTGGTCACCATGGCCTGGCAGGCCCAGGCCTGGGCGCTGAAGCTGGCGCTGGTGGGGCAGGTGGTGTTCGTGGCCGCGCTGGCCGGTGGCCTGGCCTGGGGCGGGCTGGCCGGCGCCGGCTGGGCGGTGTCGGGCGCGATGGCGCTGTACTTCGGCTGGTACTTCAGCCGGTTGGCCACCTGGCCGCTGGACACACCGCCGGCGGTGGCGACGTCATGAGCCCTTGGAGAGGCCACCTCAACCGCTGGCGCCGGCGCATCGCCCAGCTGCTGCTGCACCGGGTGGTGTTCGGCGAGCTGTCGCAAGGCCGCTGGCTGCCGCACACCCGCATTGCGCCCAGCACCTGCATCGAACACCAAGATCGGCTGCACCTGGGCGACCATGTCTTCATCGGTGCCTTCAACTTCATCGAGGCCAGCGGCGGCGTGATGGTGGGCGAGGGCGTGCAGATCACCCACCATGTCAGCATCGTCACCCATAGCTCGCACCGGGCGCAGCGGCTGCTGGCCAAGGCCTATGTCACCTGGCCAGCAGGGCAGCCGATGCCCGGCTGGGTGGCGGGGCCGGTGGCCATCGGGCCCTGGTGCTTCATCGGCCCGCACAGCCTGCTGGAGCCGGGCACCACGCTGGGTGCCGGCTGCATCGTGCGCGCCGGCAGTGTGCTGCGGGGCGACTACGCCGCTCACAGCCTGATCGCCGGCAACCCGGCGGTGGTGGTGGGTGATGCCCGCACCGGCGACCAGCGCTGGCTGGACGCCGACCCCGGCCTGCGTGCCCACTACGACGCCTGGGCCGCCGCGCGCCCGATGCTGGCCGGGGATGAGCCGGCATGAAGCTGGTGCTGCTGGGCGATGGCGAGAGCCCGCACCTGCTGAAGTGGGCACGGGCGCTGGCGCCGCAGGTGGAGCTGTGGGCCGCCTCGTCACGCGGCTTCGCGCCGGGTTTCGACGCCCTGGTGCCGGCCGCACGCCGCCTGGCGCTGGACACCCGGCCCGACTTCGAAGGTGGCAACGCCGGCCTGCTGCGGCAGCTGCCGCGCCTGGCTGCGTGGCTGAAGGCCGCACGGCCCGACTGGATCCATGCCCACTACCTCACGTCGCACGGCACGCTGGCCTGGCTGGCCACCCGGTGGCTGGGCGCGCCGGGCCGGCTGGTGGGGTCGGCCTGGGGCTCGGACATCCTGGTCACGCCCGACCGCAGCCCGCTGCTGCGCTGGCTGACCACGCGGGTGCTGCGCGCCTGCGTGCTGACGACCAGCGATTCGCAGGTGATGGCCGACCGCATGCGTGCCCTGGGCGCCGACGAGGTGATGACCTTTCCGTTCGGCCTGGAGGCCTTGCCGCCGGCGCCGAATTCCGCAAACGATGCCAAGCACGACCACCTGGTCTTCGCCAACCGCGGTCTGGAGCCGATCTATGACCCCGGCCGGGTGCTGCGGCTGTTCGCCCGGCTGGCCGCCGACTGGCCTGCTGCGCAACTGGTGGTGGCCAACAGCGGCTCGCTGGCGCCGACGCTGCAGCAGCAGGCGGCCGCCCTGGGCCTGGCCGACCGCGTGCGTTTCATCGGCCGGGTCGATGCCGCCACCCAGGCCGGCTGGTACGCCCAGGCCCGCTGGTACGTCAGCCTGCCGACCAGCGATTCGGTCTCGGTGTCGGTGCTGGAAGCGCTGGCCTACGGCTGCATTCCCATCCTGTCAGATCTGCCGGCCAACCGCGAGCTGGTGCGCCATGGCGACAACGGCTGGATCGCCGCCGGCAGCAGCCTGCCCACGGCGGCTGACTTGCAACCACTGCGCGACCGCGCCGACGCCATCGCCGCGGCCAACCATGCCTGGGTGGCCGGGAACGCGCTGTTCGGCCCCAGCGTCAGCGCCTTCCTGGCACGGCTGCGGGCGCTGGACGCCAGCCAGCACCTGCCGCCATGAACATCCTGTACCTGAACCACTATGCCGGCAGCCCGGCGCTGGGCATGGAATACCGGCCCTACTACCTGGCGCGTGAATGGGTGCGCACCGGCCACCGCGTGCAGGTGGTGGCGGCCGATTTCTCGCATGTGCGGGCGCGCCAGCCGCAGGCGGGCGACACCACCATCGACGGCATCGCCTACCGCTGGCTGCCCACACCGCCCTACCAGGGCAACGGCCTGGGCCGGGTGAAGAACATCTGGGCCTTCTGCCGCCAGATGTGGGCCCTGGCCGACCGGCTGGTGGCGGACTTCAGGCCCGATGCGGTGATCGCCAGCAGCACCTACCCGATGGACATCTGGGTGGCGCGGCGCATTGCCCGCAAGGCCGGCGCCAAGCTGGTGTTCGAGGTGCATGACCTGTGGCCGCTGAGCCCGATCGAGCTGTCGGGCATGTCGCCACGCCACCCGTTCAT
>JAGOBT010000090.1 GCA_017999135.1 Burkholderiaceae bacterium | reverse complement strand
GTGTCGCTGGCGATGTTCACCCACGTCGGCGCCGCGGCCCCCGGCAAGGTGACGGCCATCGACACCCACTGGATCTGGCAGGACGGCCAGCACCTGACGCAACAGCCGCTGCAGATCGTGAACGGCATGGTGCAGGTGCCTCAGGCGCCCGGCCTGGGCGTGACGCTGGACATGGGCGCCGTGGAGCGCGCCCACCAGCTCTACCTGCAGCACGGCCTGGGGGCACGCGACGACGCCGTCGCGATGCAGCACTTGATCCCCGGCTGGCGCTTCGACCCCAAACGGCCGGCCCTGCTGCGCTGACACCTCTTCCACGGACACACCATGCACCCCACCACCACCCGCCGCACCCTGATCGCCGCCCTGGCGCTGGCCGCCTGCACCGCAGCACAGGCCCAGGCCTGGCCCAGCAAGACGCTGCGCATCGTGGTGCCGTACCCGCCCGGCGGCTCGTCGGACATCATCGCCCGGGCCATCGCCCCGGCCCTGGGCGAGGCCTTCGGCCAGACCGTGGTGGTGGAGAACAAGCCCGGCGCCAACGGCAACACTGGCACCGATGTCGTGGCCAAGAGCAACGACGGCCACACCCTGCTGCTCTGTGACGTGGGTGCGCTGGCCATCACCGCGTCGGTCTACAAGAAGCTGCCGTTCGACCCCAGCCAGGACCTGCGCGGCGTGACCATGCTGGCCTATTCGCCCCACCTGCTGGTGGTGCACCCGTCGGTGCCGGCCAACAACCTGGCCGAGCTGGTCGCGCTGTCGAAGAAACAGAAGCTGAACTTCGCGGTGACGGCCATTGGCAGCGCACCGCACATGGCCGGCGTGGCGGTGGAAAAAGCCACCGGCGCCGAGTGGGCCTACATCCCCTACAAGGGCGGCGCCCAGGCCATCGGCGATACCGTGGCCGGCCAGACCCAGGTGCTGATGAACGGCATGCTGGCCACGCTGCCGCAGGTGCAGGCCGGCAAGCTGAAGGTGCTGGGCGTCAGCAAGGCCACCCGCATGCCGCTGCTGGGCAACGTGCCCACCATCGCCGAGCAGGGCATCAAGGGCTTCGAGAGCGGCACCTGGCAGGGCCTGTTGGTGCCTGCGGCCACGCCGCCGGCGGTGCTGGCCAGGCTGTCGGCCGAAGTCACCCGCATCATCCGCAGCCCGGCAGTGCGCGAGCGCCTGGTGTCGCAGGGCGCCGAGGTGCACACCATGAGCCCGACCGATTTCACCGCCTTCTTCGAGCGCGAGCGCAAGCAGTGGGCCGGCACGGTCGCGCAAAGCGGTGTCAAGATCGACTGATCCCTCACTTCACCCAAGGACGTTCCGATGCGGACCAACAACCTGCGCACGATCTGGCAAGCCGGCGGCGCCGCCGTCAACGGCTGGCTGGCCGTGCCCAACAGCTTCTCTGCCGAGGTCATGGCCCACCAGGGCTGGGACACGCTGACCATCGACCTGCAGCACGGCGTGGTCGACTACCAGGCCATGGTGACCATGCTGCAGGCCATCAGCACCACGCCCACCGTCCCGGTGGTGCGCGTGCCCTGGCTGGAGCCCGGCATCCTGATGAAGGCGCTGGACGCCGGCGCCTACGCGGTGATCTGCCCGATGGTCAGCACCCGGGAAGAAGCGCAGAAGCTGGTGGCCTGGACCACCTACGCGCCCAAGGGCACCCGCAGCTTCGGCCCGGTGCGGGCGCTCTACTACGGCGGCGCCGACTACCCGGCCCATGCCGACCAGACGGTGGTGCGCTTCGCGATGATCGAGACCGCCGCCGCGCTGGACAACCTCGACGACATCCTGTCGGTCGAGGGGCTGGACGCGGTCTACATCGGCCCGTCCGACCTGTCGCTGGCGCTGGGCTGCAAGCCCAGCATGGACGAGCTGGAGCCCAAGGCCCAGCAGGCGGTGGAGCACATCCTGGCCCGCGCCAGGCACCACGGCGTGGTGGCCGGCATCCACAACGCCGGGCCGGCCTCGGCGCTGCGGCGCATCGGCATGGGCTTCCAGTTCGTCACCGTCAGCTCGGACGCCAAGCTGATTGCCGAAGGCTCGCAGCAGATCATGGCCGCCATGCGCGCCGGCCGATCTGCCAGCCAGGCCAAGCCGTCCAGCGGCTACTGATTCCACCTTTCCAACCAAGGACCACACCCCCATGAACGTCGGATTCATCGGCCTGGGCATCATGGGCACGCCGATGGCGCTGCACCTGCTCAATGCTGGCCACCAGCTCTTCGTCACCACCCGCAGCAAGCTGCCCGAGGCGGTGGCGTCCACCAGCGCCTTGCGCTGTGCCAATGCCGCCGAGGTGGCGCGCCAGGCCGAGGTGGTGTTCCTGATGGTGCCGGACACGCCCGATGTGGAGCAGGTGCTGTTCGGCGCTGGCGGCGTGGCCGAGGCGCTGCCAGCGCAGGGTACCCGCAAGGTGGTGGTCGACATGAGCAGCATCTCGCCGATGGCCACCAAGGCCTTCGCCGCAAAGATCAATGCGCTGGGCGCCGACTATGTCGACGCGCCGGTGTCCGGTGGCGAGGTGGGTGCCAAGGCCGCCAGCCTCACCATCATGTGCGGTGCCGAGCAGGCCGTGTTCGACCGCGTGCTGCCGCTGCTGCAGCTGATGGGCAAGAACATCACCCTGGTGGGCGGCAATGGCGACGGCCAGACCACGAAGGTGGCCAACCAGATCATCGTGGCGCTGAACATCGCCGCCGTGGGCGAGGCGCTGCTGTTCGCCAGCAAGGCCGGTGCCGACCCCGCCAAGGTGCGCCAGGCGCTGATGGGCGGCTTCGCCAGCAGCCGCATCCTGGAAGTGCATGGCGAGCGCATGATCAAGCGCACTTTCAACCCGGGCTTCCGCATCCGGCTGCACCAGAAGGACCTGAACCTGGCGCTGCAGGGCGCGCGTGAGCTCGGCGTGGCCTTGCCGCAGACGGCCGGCGCCGCCCAGCTGATGCAGGTGTGCGCCGCGCAGGGCCTGGCCGACCTGGACCACTCGGCCCTGGTGCAAGCCCTGGAGACCATGGCCCACCACAAGGTGGTCGACGCTTGAGTGCCGACCGCATCGCCTGGCTGCGGCTGTCGGCCTGCACGCTGCCGCTGGCCAACCCGATCAGCGACGCCAAGGTGCTGACCGGCCGGCAGAAGCCGATGACCGAGGTGGCGATGCTGTTTGTCGAGCTGCAGTCAGCCGACGGGCACCAGGGCCTGGGTTTCAGCTATGCCAAGCGCGCCGGCGGGCCCGGCCAGTTTGCCCACGCACACGAGCTGGCGCCAGCGCTGATCGGCGAAGACCCGAACGACATCGCCCGGCTGTGGACGCAGCTGTGCTGGGCCGGCGCGTCGGCGGGGCGCAGCGGGCTGGCCACCCAGGCCATCGGCGCCTTCGACGTGGCGCTGTACGACCTGAAGGCCCGCCGCGCTGGCCTGTCGCTGGCCAAGCTGCTGGGCAGCCACCGCGCGTCGGTGGCCTGCTACAACACGTCGGGCGGCTTCCTGCACACGCCGCTGGATCAGCTGCTGGTCAACGCCGCCGCCTCGCGCGCACGCGGCATCGGCGGCATCAAGCTCAAGGTGGGCCAGCCCGACAGGGCGCTGGACATCCGCCGCGTCGAAGCCGTGCGCCAGCACCTGGGCGATGACGCGCCGCTGATGGTCGATGCCAACCAGCAGTGGGACCGCCCCACCGCCCAGCGCATGTGCCGTGTGTTCGAGGATTTCAACCTGGTGTGGATCGAGGAGCCGCTGGATGCCTACGACCACACCGGCCATGCCGCGCTGGCCGCGCAGTTCGACACGCCGATCGCCACCGGCGAGATGCTGACCAGCGCCGCCGAGCACGGCGACCTCATCCGCCACGGCGCGGCCGACTACCTGATGCCCGACGCACCGCGCGTGGGCGGCATCACGCCGTTCTTGAAGATCGCGGCCCAGGCCGACGCAGCCGGCCTGATGCTGGCGCCGCACTTCGCGATGGAGCTGCATGTGCACCTGGCCGCCGCCTACCCCACTGAGCCTTGGGTGGAACATTTCGACTGGCTGGAGCCGCTGTTCAACGAGCGGCTGCAGATCGCCGACGGCCGCATCCAGGTGCCCACGCGGCCGGGCCTGGGTCTGAGCTTGAGCGACCAGGCCCGCGCCTGGACGCGGCAGACGGCCGAGTTCGGCGTTCGTCCCTAAATTGCACACTGCTGCCATGACCGCCGTTCCCCACACCATCCGCATGCACCCGGCCGACAACGTGGCCATTGTGGGCAATGACGGCGGGCTGGACGCGGGCACGACGCTGGTCAACGATCCCGGTGCCGGCCTGGTGCTGCGCGACCGCGTGCCGCAAGGCCACAAGGTTGCCTTGGTCGACATCCCCGCCGGCGCGCCGGTGCTGCGCTACGGCATCCCGATCGGCCATGCGCTGAAGCACATCGAAGCCGGCCGCTGGGTGCACGAGCGGCTGCTGAAGATGCCCGATGCCCGCGGTCTGGTCGACCTGCCGATGGCCACGGCCCCGGCGCCTGATCTGCCGCCGCTGGACGGCTACACCTTCGAGGGCTACCGCAATGCCGATGGCTCGGTGGGCACGCGCAACCTGCTGGCCATCACCCAGACGGTGCAGTGCGTGGCGGGCGTGGTCGACTTTGCGGTGCAGCGCATCCGTGCCGAGCTGCTGCCGCGCTACCCGCATGTCGACGGCGTGGTGGCGCTGGCGCACGGCTACGGCTGCGGCGTGGCCATCGACGCGCCCGATGCGGCGGTGCCGATCCGCACGCTGCGCCACATCAGCCTGAACCCCAACTTCGGCGGTGAGGTGATGGTGGTCAGCCTGGGCTGCGAGAAGCTGCAGCCCGATCGGCTGCTGCCGCCGGGCTCGTTCGCGATCCGCGACGAGCGGGCCGCCGAAGATCCCCAGCTGGACGTGGTCTGCCTGCAGGACAACGCCCATGTCGGCTTCATGTCGATGGTCGACAGCATCGTGCGCCAGGCCGATGTGCACCTGCAGCGCCTGAACGCCCGCCGCCGCACCACCGTGCCCGCCAGCGAACTGGTGGTCGGCGTGCAATGCGGTGGCAGCGATGCCTTCAGCGGCGTCACTGCCAACCCGGCGGTGGGTTTCTGCACCGACCTGCTGGTGCGTGCCGGCGCCAGCGTGCTGTTCAGCGAGACCACCGAGGTGCGCGACGGCATCGCCCAGCTGACCGCCCGCGCCGCGTCAACCGACGTTGCCGAGGCCCTGGTGCGCGAGATGGCCTGGTACGACGCCTACCTGCAGCGCGGCGGCGCCGACCGCAGCGCCAACACCACGCCGGGCAACAAGGCTGGCGGGCTGAGCAACATCGTCGAGAAGGCGATGGGCTCGATCGTCAAGAGCGGCAGCGCGCCGATCCGCCACGTGGTGCCGCCTGGCGAGCGCCTGCGCGGCAAGGGTCTGGCCTATTGCGCCACGCCGGCCAGTGATTTCATCTGCGGCACGCTGCAGCTGGCCGCCGGCATGAACCTGCATGTGTTCACCACCGGCCGCGGCACCCCCTACGGCCTGGCCGAGGTGCCGGTGGTCAAGGTGGCCACCCGCACCGACCTGGCCCGCCGCTGGCACGACCTGATGGACGTGAACGCCGGCACCATCGCCGACGGCACGCAGACCATCGAGCAAGTCGGCTGGCAGCTGTTCCACCTGCTGCTGGACGTGGCCAGCGGGCGCCAGCGCACCTGGGCCGAGCAGTGGAAGCTGCACAACGCGCTGGTGCTGTTCAACCCGGCGCCGGTGACCTGAGCAACCACCGCACGCCGCAGCTGGCGCCGCCCGTCAGCGGATGAAGCGCTGCACGTGGTCGGCGCCCAGGCCGATGGCGGCGTAGTGCTTGCGGGCGTGTTCGATCTTGCTGAACACGTCTTCATAGCCCACCGGGTTGCCGGCAGCATCGATGTAGACATAGCCGCCGGTGGCGTGGAACAGCGTGATCATCTCCGGCACATCGGGCGGCACGTACAGGGTGTGGATCTCGCCCGGGGGCTCGAAGGCGTAGCTGCCTTCCTCGGCCACCCAGTCGTGCTCCAGGTAGTACCAGCGGCCCTTCAGCACGAAGGCGTGCACCGGCCCGGTGTGGCGGTGGCAGGACAGCACGCCTGCCTTGCGCACCCGCAGCAGGTTGACGAAGTAGCCCTGGCTGACGTTGAGCATCAGCGGCTTGAACCACACGCCTTCACTCTGCGGCACCCACAGCGCGTCGTCCTGCAGGCTGTTCGACAAGGCGCCGCCGTGCACCATCTCGGGCACCAGGCCGAAGGGCTGGCCGCCGGCAAAGCCGGCCGGGCCATGGGGGTCGCGCGCGGGCGGGGTGGTCATGTTCATCGGGGGTCCTGTCAGGTGGGGGCGGCCGCACTGCGCAGGCCGCGGGCGCCACTGTGCGTGCAGGCGGCGGCGCTGGCAAGTGCCGGCGCATGGCAGGGTTGCACGCGGTGTCTGCAGCCACGCTGGTCAAGCTGCCGGGGCGTGGTGGGTCAGTGCCGTGGCGCGGCCGGGCGGCGCATGCCGTGCGGTGGCTTGGCCGATCCAGGGCCACTGCCCGGGATTTACCAGCGCAGGACGCGGGGCCCCAGCAACGCGCCAACTGCGCCCGTCAAGGCAATGCCCAGCGTGTACCACAGCGCGACGAAGGCAGACGAGGCTTCCGGACATGACAGCGAATAGCCGAACGCCCCCACCGACCCGGCCATCAGGCCCGCCGCAAACCCGGCCGCGCGGGGCCGGGTCGGCGCCAGGCCGCGCACCGCCCACAGCGCAGCGGCCAGGCCCGGCAGCGACAACGCCAGCACGCTCCACGGGCAGCTGGACCAGGAATGGCCCAGCAGCGCCGGCAGCCGGCCGCCCGCCGGCTCGGCCAGCAGGGACGCCCCACCCACCACGGCCATGGCCACCACCACCGCGGCCGTGGCGCGCTGCGGCCGCCGCAGCGGCGCTGCCGGGCGCGCCAGCTGGGCAGTCAGCCAGCCGGCGGCCAGTGCCATGGCACCGGCGTAGGCCATCTTGGTCCACGGCACGGCCGTGGCAAACATCGACGCGGGGATGGCGCCGAACCAGGCCACCGCGGCCAGCGCACTCACCACCAGCCCGGCCAGGGCGGCCGGCGACAGGCGCCGCGCCGCCAGTGCGCGCGGCGCCGGCCCGGCGTTGCGGGCCAGCATGTCGATCAGCGTGTCGGTCTTCATCCGTCCAGTCCTTGTCTGGGCGCGTCCAAGCGCCCATCGGCCGAGCGCACCAGCGCCGCCAGGCGCTTGAGCCCGCGGTGCACCTGCACCTTGATGGCCGATTCCGACGCGCCGGTGTGTGCGGCCGCCTCGGCCACCGACAGTCCCTCGAGCTTGGTCAGCCGGATGGCCTGCTGCTGTGCGGGCGGCAAGGCGTCGAACAGCACGTCCAGATCGCGCCGCGCGCCACCGTCGTCGGGTTCGGCCGCCAGCAGCTGCTCGTCGACGTCGTCGATGGCGTCGTGCAGGTGGTCGCGGCGGCCGCGCCGGCGCCACAGGTCGACCAGCTTGTGCCGGGCAATGGCCAGCGCCCAGGCGCTGACGGGCAGTGCCGGGTCGTAGGTGCCACGTTGCAGATGCAGGGCCAACAGCGTCTCCTGAACCAGATCCTCCACCTCGTCCGGCAAGCCGGACAGGCGGCGCTTGAGATACCCGCGCAGCCGGGTGGCCAGCCACCCCAGGCATTGCCGGTAGGCAGCGTCGTCACCCGATTGCGCACGCAGCCACAACGGCTTGAGGGCGGACTCGAACTCGCCGTGGCGGGCGTCAACAGGCATGTCGTGGCTCGGGGTCCTTTGGTTACACCGGGCTGCACCAGCGGCGGCGGGCAGCCCGCACCGCGGGCACGGCGGGCGGATTCTGCCGTGCCAGCGCCCGCGCACCGGCCGCCGCGGCGCCAAGCGGGCCGCCATGGCAGGCTTTTCACGCCGCCGTCGCATTGCGTGCATGCTGTGCCAGCTGTAACCATTTCATGCCGGCCCGCGAATCACGGGCATCGGCGCCTGCCTCGACGACCCCCCCACCGCCCATGCATCCCACGCTTCCCCTGCTTGCCGCCACCGATTTCCCGCCGATGCGGCGCCGATCGCTGGACACCCTCCAGGTCAACCTGGGCTACAAGTGCAACCAGAGTTGCCTGCACTGCCATGTGGCAGCCAGCCCGCAACGCACCGAGATGATGAACGGTGACACGGTGGCGCTGGTGCTGGAGGTGCTGCGCACGCGGCGCGTCGGCACGCTGGACCTGACCGGTGGTGCGCCGGAGCTGAACCCGCACTTTCGGGACCTGGTGCGCCAGGCCCGGGCGGCGGGGGTGCGGGTCATCGACCGCTGCAACCTGACCATCCTGTCCGAACCGGGGCAGGACGACCTGGCCGCGTTCCTGGCCGGGCAGGGTGTCGAGATCACCGCGTCACTGCCTTGCTACTCGCCGGCCAACGTCGACCGCCAGCGCGGCGACGGCGTGTTCGACCGCAGCATCGCCGGCCTGCGCCAGCTCAATGCGCTGGGCTATGGGGACCAGGCCAGCGGCCTGGTGCTCAATCTCGTCTACAACCCGCAGGGCGCCGTGCTGCCACCGCCGCAGGGCCCGCTGGAGGCCGACTACAAGCGTGAGCTGCTGCAGCACTTCGGCATCCGCTTCGACCATCTGTTCGCGCTGACGAACATGCCCATCCAGCGCTTTGGCAGCACGCTGGTCAGCCTGGGCACGTTCGGCAACTACATGCAGCTGCTGCGCAGCAGCTACCGGGCCGAGAACCTCGACACGGTGATGTGCCGCAGCCTGCTGAGTGTCGATTGGCAGGGCCACCTGTACGACTGCGACTTCAACCAGATGCTGGGTCTGCGCGCCAACCTGGACGGCCTGGCGCGGCCGCATCTGCGCGACCTGCTGCAGCACCAGCCAGCCGGGCAGGGCATCCGCATCGCCGACCATTGCTACGGCTGCACGGCGGGCCAGGGCAGCAGTTGCGGCGGCGCACTCGAGCCCGCGGTGGCGGCGGGCGCTGCTGCCGCGGCGGCCCCCCAGACGGAAGAGGCACGCTGATGGCCCGCCCATCCAAGGCGCTGCTGTGGGCGGGTGCGGCCGGCCTGGCGCTGGCGGCGGCCTGGGCGTGGCGCCACTTCGACCTGGGCGCGCTGCTGACGCTGGACAACCTGAAGGCCAGCCGCGATGCGCTGCAGGCCCGGGTGCAGGCGCAGCCGCTGGCCACCGCGGCCGTGTTCTTCGCCACCTACGTGGCTGCGGCGGCGCTGTCGATCCCCGGCGCGCTGATCCTGACGCTGGCTGCCGGCGCCATGT
>JAGOBT010000627.1 GCA_017999135.1 Burkholderiaceae bacterium | reverse complement strand
AGCGAGCGGGTGGTGGTGTCCAGCGTGGCGAACAGCTGGTCGGCCGCATAGGCGCGTGCCTTCACCAGCGCATTGAACAGCGTGCTCTTGCCCGCGTTGGTGTAGCCCACGAGCGAGATGCGGAAGCTGCCGCTCTTGCGGCGTGCATGGCGCTGCGTGTCGCGCTGGCGCTTCACCTTCACCAGCCGGGCCTTCAGCGACTTCACCCGCTCGGCGATCATGCGCTTGTCGAGTTCGATCTGCGCTTCACCCGGGCCGCCGCGCTGGCCGGCGCCGCCGGTCTGGCGTTCCAGGTGGCTCCAGCGGCGCACCAGGCGGCTGCCCAGGTACTGCAGCCGGGCGAGTTCCACCTGCAGCTTGCCTTCGTGGCTTTGCGCCCGCTGGGCGAAGATCTCGAGGATCAGCGCCGTGCGGTCGGCAACCGCCACGCCCAGCGTGCGCTCCAGATTGCGCTGCTGGGCCGGCGACAGCGCCTGGTCGAAGATGACGCATTCAGCGCCGTGCATCTGCACCAGCAGCTTGATCTCGTCGGCCTTGCCGCTGCCGACGAACAGCGCCGGGTCGGGCGCCTTGCGGCGGGCGATGACACGCTCGACCGGCACGTCGCCGGCGCTTTCGGCCAGCAGGGCCAGCTCGTCCAGGGTGGGATCGAAGTGCTGGCCATTGCCGAAATCGACACCCACCAGCACCACACGGGCAGCGCCAGCGGGGCCGTTGGCCGACGGCGCTGCGTCCCGCGACGGGGCGTTCAAGATGGTGGCAGGGAAGGCTGTGGCGCCTGGGTGGCGGCTCAAGCCGGGTCAGTCGGCTCGTTGGCGTGGAAGTTCACCGGGCGGCCGGGCACCACGGTGGAGATGGCGTGCTTGTAGACCATCTGCGTCACGGTGTTGCGCAGCAGGACAACGTACTGGTCGAACGACTCGATGTGACCCTGCAGCTTGATGCCGTTGACCAGGTAGATGGACACCGGCACATGCTCCTTGCGCAGCAGGTTCAGGAAGGGGTCTTGCAGGAGTTGCCCTTTGTTGCTCACGATATGACTCCGTGTTGAAAAGTGTCGATGCGAAGACCTTATCACATCAGGGAAAGCGCGTAGGCGCCATGGAAAGGCACCCAAAGAAACCACGCAGACCGGTCAGACCTTGTCTTCGTCGAAAGGGTTCCGCGATGACTTGAATTCAATGCGCAGCGGCGTGCCGCTGAGCTTGAAATGCTCGCGCACCCGGCCTTCCAGGAAGCGCTTGTAGGCATCGGTCACGTGCTCCAGGCCGTTGCCGTGGATCACGACGATGGGCGGGTTCATGCCACCCTGGTGGGCATAACGCAGCTTGGGGCGGAAGGCGCCGCTGCGCTGGGGCGCCTGGTGCTGCACCGCTTCCTGCAGCAGGCGGGTGAGCACCGGCGTGGGCATCTTGCGGGTGGCCGACGCATGCGCATCGGCAATCGCCTTCCACACCGGCCCCAAGCCCTGGCGCTTGAGTGCCGAGATGTGCAGCACCGGTGCAAACTTCAGGAACGCCAGACGCTGGTCGACCGAGCGCTCGAACATCTGGCGCTGGTAGCTGTCGACCGCGTCCCACTTGTTGACGGCCACCACCACCGCGCGGCCACTCTCCAGGATGTAGCCGGCGATGTGGGCGTCCTGCTCGCTGACGCCCTGGGTGGCGTCGATCAGCAGCAGCACCACGTTGGCGTCGGCAATCGCCTGCAGCGTCTTGACGACCGAGAACTTCTCGATCGCCTCGAACACCTTGCCCTTGCGGCGCAGGCCGGCGGTGTCGATCAGTTCGAACTTCTTGCCGTCACGCTCGAACGGCACGCTGATGGCATCGCGCGTGGTGCCGGGCTGGTCGTAGGCCACCAGCCGGTCTTCACCCAGCCAGGTGTTGATCAGCGTGCTCTTGCCCACGTTCGGGCGGCCGGCCACCGCCAGGCGGATCGGCTTGTCGGTGCCGTCGCCGAGCGGGTCGTCGTCGTCCTCGGGGTCGAAGAAGTCGGCCAGTGCGGCATCCAGCAGGCTGCGGATGCCCTGGCCGTGGGCGGCCGACACCGGGTGCGGCTCGCCCATGCCCAGCTCATGGAATTCAGCCAGCATCGGTGAATCGGTCAGGCCTTCGGCCTTGTTGACGCACAGCAGCACGCGCTTGTTGGCGCCGCGCAGGTAGCGCGCGATGTCGTGGTCCTGCCCGGCCACGCCGTTGCGGGCGTCGACGACGAAAATCACCGCATCGGCCTCGGCCACGGCGGCCTTGGTCTGCGCGGCCATCATGGCCACGATGCCGGCGGGCTTCTCGGGCTCGAAGCCGCCGGTGTCGACGACGATCAGCTCACGGCCGTTGTGACGGGCATCGCCGTAGTGGCGGTCGCGCGTCAGGCCGGCAAAGTCGGCGACGATCGCATCACGGCTCTTGGTGATGCGATTGAACAGGGTCGACTTGCCCACATTGGGCCGGCCCACCAGGGCGATCACCGGCTTCATGGGCGTGCACTTTCAAGGAGAAGGTCCGTCACTCGGGGCGGAAGGCAAACAGGCCACCGTTGCGGGTGAC
>JAGOBT010000626.1 GCA_017999135.1 Burkholderiaceae bacterium | reverse complement strand
GTACTTGCACATCTGCTCGCGCAGGAAGCCCGCATTGCCGTAGGTGGCGGCGCCGTAGAACAGCACCCAGAAGGCGTTCCAGCCCGACATGTCCCAGGCCGCCGTGGCGGCAGCCAGCGCCCGGATCGGCGTGAAGTAGCCGACGAAGCTGAAGCCGGTCAGCAAGGCGATCCCCAGCCACACGCCCTGCTTGGCGCCCTTGCGCAAGACCTTGTTCAGGCCCCAGGGTGCCTGGTCGAGCCGCATGCGCGCGATGCGGTCGCCTTCGATCCGGCGCTCGGCCCACATGAAGATCTCGGTGTAGACCGTCTGCGGGCAGGTGTAGCCGCACCACAGGCGGCCGGCCACGGCGGTGAAGAAGAACAGCGCCAGTGCCGATAGCACCAGCAGGGCGGCCAGGTAGATCAGGTCCTGCGGGTAGAGCAGCAGGCCGAAGATGTAGAAGCGCTGCGCGTCCAGATCGAACAGCACGGCCTGGCGCCCGCCCCACTGCAGCCAGGGCAGGCCATAGAACAGCAGCTGCGTGAGCCAGACGAAGACCCAGCGCCAGGTGGCGAACCAGCCGGTCACCGCACGCGGGTAGATCGTCGCCTGCTTCTGGTACATCGCGACGAACTGCGCACTGTCGGCGCCGGTGGCTGCGGCCGGCGTGATGGGGATGACCTTTCTGGAACTGGCCATGCTCAGGGCCTGCGGACCAGACAGGCTCCGTGCGGTGTGCGGGATGTCATCGCTTCAGCTCGCCCAGCTTGTGCGCGACCGTGCGCCAGGCATCGGCATCCGGCAGCGCGGGCTTGGTCTTCGTGATGGGCGCCCACGCACGCGCCAGCTCGGCGTTCAGCGGCGTGAAGTGCTGTTGATCCGCGGGCACGTCTTCTTCGGCGTAGATGGCGTTGACCGGACATTCCGGCACGCACACCGCGCAGTCGATGCACTCGTCCGGGTCGATGACCAGGAAGTTCGGCCCCTCGCGGAATGCATCAACCGGGCACACGTCCACGCAGTCGGTGTACTTGCACCGGATACAGGTTTCGGTGACGACAAAGGTCATGGCTGCAGAGGCAAGGGGCTCAACCGCAGCAGGCCCCGCCCGAACAGCAGGAGCTGGCCTGGCCGGCGGCAGCCGGCCGTGCGGCGTCCGCGATGCGGGTGATCTGGATGCGCCACACCGCCGGGCCGGCTTCCAGCGTGTCCCATGTGAACTGCCCGAATGCACGGTCTTCAAACTGGAAGCGCAGGGGTTGCGGATTGTGGTCGTTCACCAACTGCAGGGCCTGGCCGGTGGCCAGGGCGTCGAAGCGGCCGAAGATCAGCGGATGGCGCTCCCGCGGCGGGATGGTGCGCAGGTCGAGCGTGAACGTGGGTTGGGTGAGCGTGGCAGTCATGGGAACCTTTCAGGGTGGAAGTGGGCACCAGGGGCGCGCCAGGGCGCGCTGCGGTGCGGGGAAGGATGTGGGGCGTCAGCCGTCCTTGCCATCGAGGCGGGTGGTCAACAACCAGGGCGTGAAGACCCACAGGTACAGCCCGAAGGCCAGGGTCCAGGCGGTGGCCGCCAGCACCCACCAGTGGGCGGTGTGCGCCGGTGCCAACCAGGGCAGCAGCACCCGTGCGACGGCGGCCATCGCCACCAGCAGGTAGGCGGCCACCTCCAGGCGCGACACCTTCAGCGCCCGCCCGGTGTGGCCTCTGGCCGTGCGGGTCACCATGCCGATGATCAGCCCTGCGGTGGCGCCCACGGCCAGGGCATGGATGCCGGCCGAGGCCGACACAGCGCCCAGCTGCGCCCCGGCCAGCAGGCCGAAGCCGACAGGCAGCCAGGCGTAGGCCGCGTGCAGCACCCACAGGATGGGGCGCGCCCGGGTGCGCCAGGGCTGCCAACACCCCAGGCGCGCGGCATGCAGCAGCGCCGCCAGGGCGAAGCCGATGGCCGTGGCCGGGTGGGCGGGCAGCAACACCCAGGCCGCCAGCGACACCGCCGTGGCAGCCAGTGCGCCGCGCTCCAGCGCTGCGGGCACCTTCAGCGGCCGGCCCGGCAGCGCCGACATCGTGAAGGCCGGGATCACCCGCCCGGCGATGACGCATTCGATCATCACGATCAGGGCCAGCCCGGCGTGCAGCGCGCGCAGCGGGTCGATCTGCAGCCAGCCCAGCGCGGCCGCGTGGAAGCAGAGGTTGGCCACCGTCAGCAGCAGCAGGATGGCCGCCAGCGGCAGATTGCGCCGGTTGCCGGCCTTCAGCAGCACCCGGGTCAGCACCCAGGCCACCCACGGCAGCAAGGCCATGTCCAGCAGGGCGTAGACGGCATCCGGCGCGCCGATGGCGGCCAGCCGCGCCGCCAGCCACAGGCCCGCCATGGCCGCCAGCGTGGCGCCGCGTGGTGTGGCCAGCCCGGTCCAGGCCTTGCCGGCCGTCAGCAGGAAGCCGACGATCACCGCCACGGCAAAGCCGTAGAGCATCTCGTGGGCATGCCACAGCAAGGGCGGCATCGTCGACGGCAGGCGCACCCAGCCCAGCAGGCCCGCAACCCAGTACGGCACCGCCCACAGCGCAAACGCAG
>JAGOBT010000089.1 GCA_017999135.1 Burkholderiaceae bacterium | reverse complement strand
GGGTTGTAGTTGCCGGTGGACAGGTGGGCATAACGCCGCAGCAGGCCCTGGCCACGGGCACCGGTCTCGCGCCGGGTGACCAGCAGCAGCTTGGCATGCGTCTTGAACCCGACGATGCCGTAGACCACCTGGGCGCCCACCGCCTCCAGCCGTTCGGCCCAGTTGATGTTGGCTTCTTCGTCGAAGCGGGCCTTCAGCTCGACGACCACGCACACGTCCTTGCCGCGGCGGGCCGCCTCGATCAGCAGCTCCATCAGCACCGACTGGCTGCCTGTGCGGTAGATCGTCTGCTTGATGGCCAGCACCGCCGGGTCGTGCACGGCCTGGCGCAGGAACTCGACCACCACGTCGAAGCTCTGGAACGGGTGGTGCAGCAGCATGTCGCCCTGTTGCAGGCGGGCAAACACGCTGCTGCCGCGCGGCAGGTCGGCCTCGGGCCAGCTGGGCGCCAGCGGCGCGAAGCGCAGCGCCGGCGCATCGGCCTGGTCGATCAGCTGGTTCAGGCGCACCAGGTTGACCGGGCCGTTGACCAGGTACAGCGCCGCCTCGGGCAGGTCGAACTGCTGCAGCAGGAAGCGCCACAGCGGCTCGGGGCAGCTGGCCACCACCTCCAGGCGGATGGCTTCGCCGAAGTGGCGCGTGGTCAGCCCGCTGCGCAGCGCCTGGCGCAGGTTGGCCACGTCCTCCTCGTCGACTTCCAGGTCGGAATCGCGGGTGACGCGGAACTGCGAGAAGCTTTCCACCGGCCGCCCGCCGAACAGGTCCTGCAGGTGCGCACGGATCACGCTGGTCAGCAGCACGAAGCCCTGCGTGCCGGGCGCGCACACCTCGGCCGGCAGCTTGATCACCCGCGGCAATGCACGCGGCACCTTGACGATGGCGATCGAGTTCTCGCGGCCGAAGGCGTCCTGCCCGCCGAGCTTGACGATGAAGTTCAGGCTCTTGTTGGCCACCAGCGGAAACGGGTGCGCCGGGTCCAGCCCCACCGGCAGCAGCAGTGGCTGCACCTCGCGCTGGAAGAAGCGCGCCACCCAGTCGCGCTGGGCCGGCGTGCGCTCGGCATGGTTGATGATGAAGATGCCCTGCTGCTGCAGCGCGGGCGTCAGCTCGTCGTTGAAGACGGCGTATTTCTGGTCGATCAGCGCGTGGGCCTCCTGGGCCACGGCGCGCAGGTCGTCACGCTGGGGGTCGGTGCCGGCGCCCGGGCTGTTCATCGCCAGGCGCATGGACCCGATGGCATCGGCAAACCGCACCTCGAAGAATTCGTCCATGTTGGACGAGACGATGGTGATGTAGCGCAGCCGCTCGAGCAACGGCACGTCGGTGCGGCGGGCCTGGGCCAGCACGCGCCGGTTGAAGGCCAGGATGGCCCGCTCGCGGTTGAGCAAGGCCGGCAAGGTGCCCGGCTGGGCTGGCGCTGAAGTCATGCGCCCCAGTTTATGAACGCATGACGACAGCCGCGTGACAGTGGCGGCCTACCGGCGGCCGCGGCGGGGTGGCTCGGGCGGGGGGTGGCCGCCGGGCGGCGCCGAGAACAGCTTGGCGGCGCGGCCCTTCAGCTCCAGCAGTTCGCTGGGCGTGATGCTGTACTTGCGGCCGACCACGTCGACCTCGATGCGGAACTCGACGTCCTTGCTGCCGTTGCTGAGCGTGCCGCAGGTGAAGTCGTAGTCTTCGCTCTCGGCGGGAAAGCCCTCGGCTTCGACATCGAAATCGGTGTACTTCACGTCGCGGATCTCGCCGCTGGCAAGGTCGAGCACGCCGGTGGAGGTGATCACCTCGTCGCTCAGTTCGTCGTGGATGGTGATCGGCAGTTTCAGGTCCATCAGGCGTCACTCTGGCCGCATCGGCGGCTGTCTGGGCAGGGGCGCGGATGATGCCACACGCGCTGCGGGCACCTGCTGCGTCAGGCCGTGGCAGAGATGAACACGCCGGTGGCCTGCAGCAGCTGGGCCGTCAGCAGCCGCGCGTGCAGCACCTGCACCCGGCCCTGGGGGCGGCAGCGCACCACCTCGGCCACGCCGTCGATGGCGCTGTCGATCAGGCGCAGCCGCTGGCCGATGGCCACCGGCAGCGGCACATACAGGCTCAGGCCGGTGAGCGACAGGTCGCGCCAGCGCACCGCCACCGCCGGTGACGGCCAGCCGACATGGATCAGCGCCACATGGCTCTGGTCGCGGCGCACCGCCCCGCGCCGGCCCAGCACATCATGCGCGGCGGCGCCGTCATGGCCGGGCAAGGCCGCCAGCGGGCTGTGGCAGGCCGGGCAGCGCGCATCGGGCTGGGCGGTCAGCACCACCGGGTGCTGGCACAGCGCACAGCGGCGCAAGGCCTCCAGCAGGCCGGGTGCGGCCTCGGCGGCCGCGGGGCCGGCCAGCGGCCAGGCCGCGGTGGCGGACGGGTCGGACGGACTGTTCATGGCCACGCGGAATCAGTGCACCGCCAGCGGCGCTGGCGACGTCGTGGCCCAGGGGGTCAGCCCCGGACCGTCGGTGGCCGGGCGCGGCAGCGGCGGCGTGCCGGCCTCGGCCCGGCGCAGGTCGACCAGGGCGGTGGTGGCTGCCATCTCGGGGCTGAGCGGGCGCGCCAGCAGGTAGCCCTGGCCGAACTCGCAGCCCAGGTTGCGCAGCTGGGCCAGCTGCGCCGGCGTCTCGATGCCTTCGGCGATCACCGTCTTGCCCAGTGCCTGGCCCAGGGTGATGACGGCGCGCACCACCTCGGTGTCCTTGCTGTCGGCCTGGCCGTCCTGCAGGCGCTGCACGAAGCTGCGGTCGATCTTCAGGCTGGTGATGGGCAGCGTGGACAGGTAGGCCAGCGATGAATAGCCGGTGCCGAAGTCGTCGACGCTCAGCCCCACGCCGATCTCGCGCAGCTGGGCCATCACCGCCAGCGCGCTGTCGAGCCGGTGCATCAGCGTGCTTTCGGTGATCTCCAGCGTCAGCTGGCGCGGCTCCAGCCCGTTGGCCAGCAGCGCCGCGGCCACCTGCTGCACGAAGCTGGCGCGGCACATGTCGGTGCCCGAGACATTGACATGCACCCGCGGCTTGTGCGCGCCCATGCCCATCTCCTGGAAGGCCTTGAGCTGGGCGCAGGCGGTGCCCAGCACCCAGGCGGTGAGCGCGCCGATCTGCGCCGATTCCTCGGCGATGGGCACGAAGGTGGACGGCGGCACCGGGCCCAGTTCGGGGTGGTTCCAGCGCACCAGGGCCTCGAAGCTGTCGATGCGGCCGGTGGACAGGCGGTAGATCGGCTGGAAGGCCAGGCTGAGCTGGGCGTTGCCGGTCGATCCAGCGTCGGGGATGGCGCGGCGCAGGTCGCGCTCCAGGTTGACCTGGGCGGCCAGCTGGGCACGCAGGCTGGCGTCGAACAGCGCGATGCGTGCCCGGCCGGCCGCCTTGGCGCGGTACATCGCGATGTCGGCATCACGCAGCACATCGCCCGGTGTCTGGTAGCCGATGCTGCTGAAGGTGATGCCGATGCTGGCGCTGCTGTTGACCTCGGTGCCGTCCAGGTTGTAGGGCTGGGCCAGTGATTTCTGCAGCCGCTCGGCCATCGGCAGCACGTCGTCGTCATGCGCCAGGGGTTCGACCAGGATGGCGAACTCGTCGCCGCCCAGGCGGCCCACCGTGTCCCCCGGCCGCACCCGCTGGCGGATGCGCTCGGCCACCAGGGTCAGGAAGCGGTCGCCGGCGCTGTGGCCCAGGGTGTCGTTGATCAGCTTGAAGCGGTCGAAGTCCAGGTACATCACCGCGAAACGGTGCCGGGGGTCGACGCGGCAGCGCTCGATGGCCAGCGCCAGGCAGGTGCCGAAGCGGATGCGGTTGGCCAGCGAAGTGAGGCTGTCGTGGTAGGCGATGTGCTGCAGTTGGGTCTCGGCCTCGCGGCGGGCGGTGATGTCCTGCGCCTGCAGGATCAGCCGTGGCGCGCTGGCCTGGCCGTCGCTGAAGATGCCGCTGTGCATGGCCACATGCACCACCTTGCCGTCGATGCGCTGGCAGCGCAGCTCCAGCGTGGTGTCGCGGATGTCGCCCTGCTGCAGGCGGCGCCAGATGCGGGTCAGCAGTTCCACGTCGTCCGCGTGCACATGCTGCTTGAAGTTGCAGCCGGCCAGCGCCGCGTCGCTGCACCTCAGCAGCTGGCCCATGGCGGCATTGGCCTGCAGCACCTCGCCGTCGGCATCGACCAGCGCCATGCCGATGGCCGCATGCGAGAAGGCACTGTGGAAGCGCTGTTCGCTCTCGCGCAGTTCCAGCAGGTGGCGGGCCGACTGCTGGGCCTCGCGCTCGGCGGCGGCAATGCGCACCGACTGGGCCTGTTCGTCGGATTCCCGCTGGCGGAAGTGGTAGTGCAGCATCACCAGCAGCAGCACGATGATGGGCACCGCGCCGATCATCACGCCCACGCCGCTGGTCTTGAAGGCCTGCACCAGCAGCCCGGCAAGGAAGGCACTGGCCGCGAAGGTGGTGCCCACCCAGCCGAAGCTGGACAGGAAGGGCACCAGGCGCAGCGGCTCCCTGCGCTTGAGGTGCACCACCGCAGTGATCAGCAGGGTGTTGACGAAGAAGTGCGCAATGGCCGCGCCCATGGCCAGCAGCAGGGTCAGCGCCTCGGCCGGGCCGCTGCCCTGGTGCAGGCGGCTGGTGGCGGCCTGCAGCAGCGTGCCCACCGCTGTCATCGACACCGCGGCCGCAGCCGGGCTGACCAGCCGGCTGGTCCAGCGCCTGGAGGTGCGTGCCGAGCCGATGAAGGCCTCGCCAGCCGCCGCCACCGCAGCGGCTGCCGGGCCCTGCATCAGCAACAACAGCATGATGAACACCTCGCCGGCGGCGAAGGAGTTCTTCGACCCCGGGATGCGCACCGGGAACAGCCCGGCGAGCATGGCCACCGCGCAGCCGAACAGCACCTGCAGCTGCAGCGACAGGCCCAGCCCGGCCAGCTGCTGCAGGCTGTGCAGCAGCACCAGGGTGCCCAGGCACACCAGCGCCCACCAGTAGGCGGTGGCGCGGTGGTTGTAGTCGGGCATCAGCGCCGCATGCAGCCGCTGCCAGGGCCGGCGGGGCTGGGGTGGCGCGGCGGGCGGATCAGGGGGCGTCGACATCGCTCGGGCCCAGCGGCGCGCGGCACCCGGCCGGGCACCGCGACGCCGCCTTCTCGGGGGCGGTTCACCAGGTTGTCGGCCGCAGGCGGGCCGACTTGAGCAGATCGTGGCGGATCAGTTCTCCGGCGCCGGCAGCGTGGCGGTGCGGGCCCGGGTGTTGCCGCTGGTGCTTTCGCTGAGCACCACGCCTTCGCTCAGCACCACGCCTTCGCTCAGCACGATGCCTTCACTCAGCACGATGCCTTCGCTCAGCACGATGCCCTCGCTCAGCACGATGCCCTCGCTGAGCACGATGCCCTCGCTCAGCACGATGCCGTTGGCCAGCGCCTGGCCGCTGCCGCTGATCAACCATTGCGACAGCGTGGAGGTCGGCGTGAACACGCCGGTCTTGCCAATCAGCGAGCTGGCGCCCACCAGATGGGTGCCCAGGCGCACGCCAGGCCCGATCAAGGCGCCGGCAGGTGCTGGTGCCTCGCTGAACCACTGCGGCACGCTGTTGGCCGGCGCCGTGGGGCTGGCCGGCCACCAGTAGATACCGATCTGCCGTGCCTGGTTGCCCACCCAGTTGATGCGCGGGTTGTAGATCGGCTGGTACTGGGTGAACAGCGCATCGCCGGTGGCGATGTGCCGGCCGCCGACGAACACCGTGCGCGACCAGTTGAAGGTCTGGCCGTTGATGGTGGAGCTGGGCGTGGGCAGGGCCGTGGCGTTGATGGCCTGGCCCGGCTGCAGCGTGCCGGCGGCCACGCGGCTGGCGATGTCGGTGCGCAGCGCACGCGCCAGCCGCACCGCGCCATCGATGTTGAGCATGCCGGCGCCCTGCTCCACCAGGCTGGCACCAGCCAGCGGCTGGGCGGTGTACTGCAGGATGGCCTTGACCAGTGGCGGCGTCAGCCCGGGGTTGGCCTGCAGCATCAGCGCCACCGCGCCACTGACCACCGGCGCCGACACCGAGGTGCCGCTCAGCATCATCAGCGTCTGGCCGAAGACCTGACCCGTCAGCCCGTTCAGCAGGCCGGGGTTCTGGCTGGCCAGCCGGTTCCATTGCCCCAGGGTGGACGTGGCGCCGGCGCTGACCATGGCATTGCCGGGGGCCACCAGGTCGGGCTTGATCAGGTTGTCGATCACCCGCTGGCCGTTGCTCATCACCAGCGCACCCCGGGTGGGCCCGCGCGAGCTGAAGTTGGTGACCACGTCGTCGCCACGGGCCGGCGTGATCTTCATGTTCGACGCGCCCACGGTGATCACCGACGGGTCATGCCCGGGCGAGCCGATGGTGCCCATCGTGGTCTTGCCGCCGATCTGGCCGTAGTTGCCGGCCGAGGTGACCACCACGATGCCGGTGGAGGCCACGGCACGCGCCGCCTGGGCCAGCGGGTCCAGCACCCAGGTGGTGGTGGACCCGGCCGACAGGCTGAGGTTGACGATGCGGATGTTGTACTGGCGGGCGTTGTAGAGCACCCAGTCCAGCCCGGCGATCACGTCGGCCATGTTGCCGCTGCCGTCGTCGGCCAGCACCTTGACGTCGATGATCGACGCGCCGGGCGCGATGCCGCTGGTGTCCAGCGCGCGGTAGCTGCCCTTGCCGGCGGCAATGGCCGCCACATGCGTGCCATGGCCATAGCCATCGGGCACCGCAGCCAGGTTGTTGTTGACCGAGGTCTCGTACAGATTGCGCTCGGCGCTGCCGGGTGGCAGCGACATGGCCCAGCTGAGGCTGGCGCCCTGCCCCACCATGTTGACCTGGCGCACCACACGGCTGCCCACCAGGCCGTTGGCCAGGTGCTTGTGGCCGGCCATCACGCCTGAATCAAGCACCGCGATGCCGATGCCCTTGCCGTCGAGCCCGGTGTAGTTGACGGCGCTGCTGTAGGGCCGCACCTGGCTGCTGGTGGCGCCGGTGGTGGTCTCCAGCGTGCTGAAGGTGTGGCGGGTGGTGCGGTTGGGCGAGATCGAGACCACGTCGTCGCGCGCGTCCAGCTCGGCCACGGCGCGCGTGGGCACGGTGACCGACAGGCCCTGCACGCTGGAGAACGCCGCGTTGACCGTGCCACCCAGCCGCTCGACATGGGCGCGCAGGTCGGCCATGGTGCGGTCGGCCGCGCTGCTGACGATGATGGCATCGACCATGCGCCGGCCGCCGCGCTGGCGCACCCAGCGCTCGCCCGGCTGCACCGGCGAATTGATGGCCACTTCCAGGTCGCGCGCCAGCTTGCGCGCCTTGCCGGGCTTGCTGGCATGGGCACCGATGCCGGTGACCAGCACCACGGTGGCGAGCAGCATCAGCCACACGGGGCGCAGCAGGCGGCGCTCGATGAGCACGATGAACGGGGTGATCCAAGCCATCTTCTTGTCCTTTGGCGAAGGCAGCCGCAGGAGAGCACCCCCCGCATTTGCGTGGGGCGCATGATGGGCAGAAAGGGAGGGTTCGGGGCTTGGGGCCGGCCGGACTTGTGTCAATTTGCGCGTGAAGAATTCACGCCCCCGGGGGGGCGCGCCGGCCGCTCGGCCGCCGGGCGGCAGACTTGAGCGCCGCTGGCGTGACAAGCGTCACGCCAGGCGCGAACGCCGCAGAAGGCTACCAGGCGCGCAGCTTGCTGCGCAGCCGGGCGATGCTCTGGCTGTGCAGCTGGCACACCCGGCTTTCGGTGACCTTGAGCACCGCCGCGATCTCCTTGAGATTCATGTCGTGCTCGTAGTACATGCTCATCACGTACTGCTCGCGCTCGGGCAGGTTCTTGATGGCCCCGACCAGCGCCTCGCGCATGCGGCGGTCCTGCAGCATGGCCAGCGGGTTGGCCTCGTCGTCGGCCACATGGCGGTCGAGGTAGTCGTCGTCGCCCTCGTCCCCGGTCATGTCTTCCAGGTAGACCAGCTGCGTGCCGCGCACCTTGCCCAGCAGCTCCTGGTATTCGACCAGGCTCAGACCCATCTCGGCGGCGATCTCGCTTTCCTGCGGGGCGCGGCCCAGCTTCTGCTCGAGCTTGTGCACGGCGCTCTCGATGCTGCGCTGCTGGCGCCGGTCGCCCCGGCTCATCCAGTCGTTGCCGCGCAGCTCATCGAGCATCGCCCCGCGGATGCGCTGGGTGGCGAAGGTCTCGAACTGCACGCCGTGGGCGGAGTCGAAGCGCGTCAGCGCGTCCGACAGGCCGATCATGCCGACCTGGATCAGGTCGTCCAGCTCCACGTTGGCAGGCAGCTTGGCAATCATCTGGTGGGCCAGGCGGCGCACCAGCGGGCTGTACTGCTTGAGCAACGCGTTGGCGTCGAGGCGACCCTTGGCGGTGTACATGGTCATCATGCTCCGGACATTTCAGTTCAAGTGGCCGGCGGGCGCGGGCCGGCGTGCGGCGGGCCGCACAGGGGATGAAGCGGGAATGGCTGCCAGCGGGTTGGCCGCCTGGCCGCCGGCGGCCGGGGCCATCCGGTCGGCCACCAGGGTGCGCAGGTCGGGCGTCAGCGGCGCCTGGGCCGGCAGCTGCGGATCGACCACCGCCACCTGCCGCAGGGCAGCGCCCAGGAAGTGGTCGGCGCAGTCGGCCAGCCGGTCGCCCATGCGGCGGGCGCGGCGCTGGCTGACGTCACCGGCGACCACCAGGTCGTAGGCCAGCGCGCCCAGGCGCTGGGACAGCAGCTTCATCGAGGTGTAGGCATGGGTCAGGCTGTCGGGCCGGTTGCCGGCCAGCAGCAGCGGCCGCGGCGTGGTGCCGGCAAACATGCGGCGCAGGTCCAGCGCACCGGCGTGCAGCAGCACCACATCGGCCTGCACCGCAGCGGCGGCACCGCGCAGTGCTTCGATGAAGCCGGTCAGCGTGGCGCGGCTGTCGAGAAAGTGCATCGGCAGCCCGCCGGCGGCCAGGTAGGCCACCTGGGGCGACAAGCGCTCGATGCAGGCGGCCAGGTCGACCAGGGCCAGTTGCTGCGCGGGGGACGCGGAGTCGGCCGCGTCGACCACCAGGGTGCGCAGGCCCAGTTCACCGTGCCCGGCGCACAACCGCTCCATCACGGCGCCGGCGCCCGGCACGTGCGGGTTGTGCACCAGGGGCAGAAAGCGCAGGTCCTGGCCGGCAAACATCTGGCGCAGGCCATGGGCCTGGTCACGCGGTGCGGCGGGTCGGCGGGTGGGCTGGGCGGGCATGGGTGCTGTGGGCAAGTGGGAGAGGCGGCAACGGTGGGCGGTTTCAGGCAGGCAGCGCAGCGCCGTGCGCCGGCGGCAGCGATGCGGGCGCGCCGGGGTAGCCGGCGCCGTGGATGGCGGCAAACACCAGGTTGACCTCGGCG
>JAGOBT010000625.1 GCA_017999135.1 Burkholderiaceae bacterium | reverse complement strand
CGGCGTGGCCCTGTTCCAGGGCGACGGCCAGCGCGCCGACTTCCTGGCCGGCTGCGACACGCTGGTCAACCTGCTGCCGCTGACCGACGCCACCCGCGGCGTGCTGGACGCGGCGCTGTTCGCCCAGTTGCCCCCGGGCGCCCACCTGGTGAACGTGGGCCGCGGCGAGCACCTGGTCGAGGCCGACCTGTTGGCCGCGCTGGCCAGCGGCCAGCTGGGCGCGGCCACGCTGGACACCTTCGCGCAGGAGCCGCTGCCCGCCGACCACCCGTTCTGGCAGCACCCGCAGATCACCGTGACGCCGCACATCGCCACCCGCACCCACCCGTCGGTGCTGGTGCGGCAGACGCTGGACAACCTGGCCGCCGTGCGCGCCGGCCGGCGCCCGGCGGCCGTGGTGGACCTGGCGCGCGGCTACTGACCGACTCGGGACTCCACCGCCCACCCAGCAGGCTGCGCCATGCCCCGCCGCATCTTCGTCGACACCGAATGGACCGCCCCGCCCTGGTCGGACCATTGCGCGCTGATGTGGATCGGCCTGGCCGACGGCGTGCGCGGTTGCTGTGGCCCGGTCGATGAGTTCTGGGCCTGGATCCCGCCGCTGGACCGGTTTGCGGCCTGGTTCCGCCTGAACGACGCCGAAGCGCCGGCGCTGTACGCCCGCCACCGCGACGTCGACCTGCACATGTTGCAGGCCCTGGTGACGCCTCGGCCCACCGGCTGGCCGCAGTAGGTGCACGACCTGCAGGCGGCGGCCATTGCCGCGGGCGTGGAGCCACCGCCAAGAGCCGCCAACCACCTGCACCCCCGGGTGCACGCCAGCTGGAATGGCTCGCTGTTCCAGCGCATCCAGGCCGCGGGCGGCCCCTGATTGCGCCGGCTCTGGCGACCAGTCGCCCCGGCCGTCAGCCCGGCTTGCGCAGGCCCGGTTGTTCCAGATCCACCTCGGCCATGCGCAGGCGCAGGGCGTCGGGGGTCTGTGCGCCCAGCGTGGCGCCGGCCGCCGCCAGATCGCCCACCACCACGGCCCGCAGCGCGGTAGCCTGCCAGTGCTGGCGCGCAAACGCCTGCACCTGCGCCGGGGTGACGGCCAGGATCTGCGGCACGTGGTCGGACAGGTCGGCCAGCGGCCGGCCGGCGGCCCACTGTCCCACCAGCACGGCCGACAGGCCGGCGGTGGTCTCCAGCCGACGCGCAAAGCCGCCCACCAGCGTGGCCTGGCGCGCCGCCAGTTCAGCGGCGCTGGGCGGTGCCTCGGCCAGGCGGGTGATCTCGCCCTGCAGCAGCGCCAGCACCTCGGCAGCGTTGGGGTGGTTGGTCTGGCACTGCGCGGCCACCATGCCACCGCTGGCAAAGGCCTCGGCCGCGCTGCTGGCGCCGTAGCTCAGGCCGCGCTGGATGCGCACCAGCTGGTTCAGCCGGGCCGAGTAGCCGCCGCCCAGCACCGCATTGGCCACCAGGCCGATGCGGCGGTCGGCCGCACCCTGGGCCACGAAGGGCGCGGCCACGGCCACACTGGTCTGGCCGGCGCCGGGCAGGTCGATCAGCACCAGCGGCCGGGCCAGCGGCTGGGGCGGCAGCAGCCGCAGCGTGGGCGCGGGGGCGGCAGGCGCACGCCAGTCGCCCAGCAGGCGCTGGGCCAGCGCCTGGCCGGCTTCGGGCGTGATGTCGCCGGCCAGCACCAGGGCCACCTGGTCAGGCCGCACCCAGGCCGCCTGGAAGGCCTGCAGATCGGCCAGTTGCAGCCGCTGCACCGCCACCGGCGGCGCCACGCGGCCGTGCGGCACGTCGCCCCAGAAGCTGCGGCGCAGCGCCAGCTGCGACACGTCGCCCGGGCTGCCCAGGGTGACGCGCAGCGCGTCCAGCGCCTGGTCGCGGGCGCGTGCCAGCTCGTCGGCCTGCAGCAGCGGGCGGCGCAGCACATCGGCCAGCAGCGCCAGCGCGGGTTCGGCGCGGGCGGTGGTGACCGTCATCGCCAGGGTGGCGGCGCCCCAGCTGCTGCGGCTGGCCAGCAGGCTGCCCAGCGCCTCGGCCTGGCGCGCGATGTCAGACGCGCCCACCGGCCGGCCGCCGCGGGTGGCGCCCTTGGGCCACAGCGTGGCCAGCATGTCGGCCACGCCGGGCCGGCCGGCGGGGTCGGCCTCGGGGCCGGCGCGCAGCGCCAGCGTCAGGCTCACCAGTGGCAGGCCGGGGCGCGGCGCCACCACCACCGTCAGCCCGTTGGGCAGGGTGTGCTGGTGCAGCGCCGGCAGCTGCAGCGGGCGCGGCGGCTGTGGCAGCGGGGGTTCATCCACCCCAGGGGTGGCGCGGGCGCTGGTGGCGGGCAGGCCGGTCGCCAAACCGGCCAGCAGGCTAGCCGGCAAGGCGAGGCCGGCGGCCAGCAGACGACGGCGGTCGGGGCGGCGGGTGGGGTGGTGCGTCATGCTGCCGGGCCCTGGGTGTAGTCGATGGTGACGCGGCGGGCGTTCAGCACATGCTGCTGCAGCGCGCGCTGCATGTCGGCCACGCGCACCGCCTGCAGGCGGGCGATGCGGGCGTCGGCCTCGCGGGCGTCGCCGGTCTGCAG
>JAGOBT010000088.1:5528-9397 GCA_017999135.1 Burkholderiaceae bacterium | reverse complement strand
AGCAAACCCGCCTTCAAGTCCATCGACATCACCGGTGCCGAGTACGCCCGCACGCTGCAGCTGTCCGACCCCGATGGCCAGCTGCGCAGCCTGGCCGACTACAAGGGCAAGGTGGTGGTGGTGTTCTTCGGCTACACCCAGTGCCCCGACGTGTGCCCCACCACCATGGCCGAGCTGGCCGAGGTCAAGCGCAGCCTGGGGCCCGATGGCGCCCGGGTGCAGGGCATCTTCGTCACGGTCGACCCGGCGCGCGACACGGCCGAGCTGCTGAAGGCCTACGCCGCCAACTTCGGCCCCGACATCATCGGCCTGCGCGGCACGCCCGAGCAGACCACGGCCGCGGCCAAGGAGTTCAAGGTGTTCTTCAACAAGGTGCCAGGCAAGACCGACACCAGCTACACCGTCGACCACACCGCCGGCTCGTACATCTTCGATGCCAAGGGCAAGGTGCGCCTGTTCACCCGCTATGGCAGCGGCGCACAGGCGCTGGCCGACGACCTGAAGATCCTGCTGGCCGAACCCGCCTGATCAGGCGGTCTCGAGCGCCTTGCGCATCTTCTTCATCGCCGCCACCTCGATCTGGCGGATGCGCTCGGCGCTGACGCCGTACTCGGCGGCCAGGTCGTGCAGCGTCATGCCGCCCGAGCTGTCGTCGTTGACCTTCAGCCAGCGCTCTTCGACGATGCGGCGGCTGCGGTCGTCCAGCACCGCCAGCGCGCGCACCAGGCCGTCGCTGGACAGTGCGTCGCGGCGGCGGGCTTCCAGCACGCGGGTGGGCTCGCTGGTGTCGTCGGCCAGATAGGCGATCGGGGCGTAGCTCTCTTCGCCGTCGTCGGTCTGCGGCTCCAGCGCCACGTCACCACCCGACAGGCGGGTTTCCATCTCGATCACCTCGGCCGGCTTCACGTTCAGCGTGCGGGCCACGCTGTCGATCTCAGCGGCCGACAGGTTGTTGCGGTGGGCGTCGGCGTCGCTGGCGTCGCTCTTCAGGCCCTGCTTCATCGAGCGCAGGTTGAAGAACAGCTTGCGCTGGGCCTTGGTGGTGGCCAGCTTGACCATGCGCCAGTTCTTCAGGATGTACTCGTGGATCTCGGCCTTGATCCAGTGCAGCGCGTAGCTGACCAGGCGCACGCCGGCCTCGGGGTCGAAGCGCTTGACGGCCTTCATCAGGCCGACGTTGCCTTCCTGGATCAGGTCGCCGTGCGGCAGGCCGTAGCCCAGGTACTGGCGCGACACCGACACCACCAGGCGCAGGTGCGACAGCACCAGGCGGCCGGCGGATTCGACATCGGCTTCATCGCGCAGGCGGCGGGCGAAGCGGGTTTCCTCTTCCTGCGTCAGCATCGGCAGCCGGTTCACGGCCGAGATGTAGGCGTCCAGGTTGCCGAGCGACGGCACCAGGGCCCACGGGTCGCGGACTGAGAGGGCGGTGGTAGCGGTTGACAGGTTCATGGTGACCTCTGACTGGGCCCGGAGGGCTTGGTTCCTTGAATATTAGCACTCTTGCGAGATGAGTGCTAAAGACTGAAACGGCGCCACCGGTCCGGCGTGGAATCCTGCATTCCCGCTGGATCTGGCGATAGCGCGCACTGACTTGTGTGATCTCCCCAGGCCGGGGGCGGCCGTTGGTGGGCCCCCTTCGGCACCCACCCCGGAGGGAGTGCCAAGCCCGCGCCGGCTTCCCAGAATGGGCACCAGTTCGACGCGATCCACAGCGCGGACTGCCCACCCAACCACCTCACCAGGAGCCCACCATGATCCGTTCCCTGATCACCGCCTTGTTCACCACCCTGGCCCTGCTGGCCGGCCAGGCAGCGTCGGCCGCCGATGTCAACCAGGCCAGCGCTGCCGAACTGGAAGCCGTCAAGGGCATCGGCCCGGCGCTGTCGGGCAAGATCCTGGCGGCGCGCCAGCAGGGCAGCTTCAAGAGCTGGTCCGACCTGGTCGACCGGGTGGCCGGCATGGGCCCCGGCAACGCCGCCCGGCTGTCGCAGAACGGCCTGACGGTGGCCGGCAGCGGCTACACCCCGGTGGCGGCGGCCGACAAGGCGGCGGACAAGGCGGCCCGCCCGGCCCGCGCCGCGGCTGAGCGCAAGCCGGCCAAGGATGCCGCCCCGGCCAAGACGCAGGGCTGACCCGCCTCAGCTGTAGCGGCTGTCGATGCCTTGCAGCAGGTCGTCGAGCATGCCCAGGAAGCTGCCCAGGTTCAGCGGCTTGGTCATGTACCGGCGCGCGCCGGCGGCCAGCGCGTCCTCGATGCGGGCCGGCGTGGCGTCGGCCGACACCACCACCACCGGGATGCTGGCGCAGTCGGGGTCGCGCTGCAGCTCGCGCAGCAGTTCCAGGCCGTCGACATCCGGCAGGTTCATGTCCAGCAGGATCAGGTCGGGCCGGCGGCTGCGGATGGCCGTCAGCCCGTCCAGGCCCAGCGTCGACACCTCCAGCACGATGTTCGGACGCTGCGCCAGGATGCCGCGCATCACCTCGACATTGGTCTCGTTGTCTTCCACATAGTGCACCCGGCAGCGGCGGCCCGGTGCCACCAGCGGGTCGGGCGCTGCGGCCGGGTCGTCGGGGCCGGCGCCCGGCGGGGCCAGGGGCAGCGTCAGCACAAAGGTGGCGCCCTGGCCCTCGGTGCTTTCGGCGTGCAGCGCACCGCCCATCAGCTCGGCCAGGCGGCGGCTGATCACCAGGCCGATGCCGGTGCCCTCGATGTCGCCCTGCTCGCGGCCCAGGCGGTTGAACGGCTGGAACAGGTTGGCCATCTGCGCCTCGCTCAGGCCCAGGCCGGTGTCCAGCACGCGCAGCGCCACGCTGTCGGCGCCCACGGGCTGGCTGTGCACCACCACCCGGCCGCCGGGCACGTTGTACTTCACCGCGTTCGACAGCAAGTTGGTCAGCACCTGCTTCAGGCGGGTTTCGTCGCCCAGCACGCGCAGGCTGGGGTCGTGCAGCACCACTTGCAGGTGGATGTCGCGCCGTGCCGCGGCGGGCTCGAGCATGCCGACGCACTGGTCCACCAGGGCCTGCAATGGCACCGGCATCAGCGACATGCGCAGCATGCCCGCGTCGATGCGCGACAGATCGAGTGTGTCGTTGATCATCTCCAGCAGGTGCCAGCCGGCCTGCAGGATCTGCCCGGCCCAGGCCCGCTGGTGCGGCACCAGCGGCGGCTTGGTGTCCAGGTCGAGCAGCTGGGCAAAGCCCAGCATCGCGTTCAACGGCGTGCGCAGCTCATGGCTCATGCGCGAGAGGAACTCGCTCTTCGCCAGGTTGGCCGATTCGGCCGCCTGGCGGCCGCGTTCGGCGTCCTGCCGTCGCAGTTGCTCGGTGATGTCTTCCACCACGGCCACCAGGCGCTGGGGCAGCCCGTCCGGGTCGCGCAGCACGCTCCAGTTCATGCGCACCGACAGCGTCTGGCCGTTGCGGTGCAGCAGCCGCGAGTTGCGCTCGAACTCCTGCAGTTCGCCGGCCAGCAGCCGGGCCAGGCCTTCGGCGTCGTCGCTGCGCTCGTCAGGGTGGGTCAGCTCGGCCAGGCTGCGCTCGGACAGTGCCGGCCCGCCGTAGCCGATCATCTCGCGCATGCGCGGGTTGGCATCGCGCAGGTGGCCCTGCAGGTCGGCGTAGACGATGCCGATCGGCGCGTGGTCGAAGATGTTGCGGAAGCGCTCCTCGCTGGCGCGCAGGGCCGATTCGGCATGCTGGCGTTCAGCCGCCTCGCGCAGCAGGTCGGCGGTGCGCTCGTCCACCGCGTCCTCGATGCGGCGGGTGCGGCCAGTCACCGTCAGCAGCAGGGCAGCCAGCATGGTGGTCGACAGCAGGCCCACGGTGGAGAACAGCCAGGCATTGCCATGGCCGGCATCGGGCAC
>JAGOBT010000088.1:0-5428 GCA_017999135.1 Burkholderiaceae bacterium | reverse complement strand
CGTCCACCGCGTCCTCGATGCGGCGGGTGCGGCCAGTCACCGTCAGCAGCAGGGCAGCCAGCATGGTGGTCGACAGCAGGCCCACGGTGGAGAACAGCCAGGCATTGCCATGGCCGGCATCGGGCACCGTGCCCGTGTCGGCGCCGATGCGCAGCAGCCAGCGCTGGCCACCCAGGGCAATGGTGGTGTCATGGAACAGCGCCTGTGGCGCCGCCTTTTCGCAACCGGCTGGCCCGGCCAGGCGCGGCCGTGTGGCCGCCGGGTTGGCGTCGGTCAGGCACCAGTGCAGGTAGGCGGGCGCCTGCCGCATGCCGGCTTCCACCGACTGCTGCATGCGCAGCGTGGTGAACACCACGCCCTGCAGCGCAGCGCGCCGTTCTGCGGCCGTGGCACCCACCGCCGACGGCAGGGCAGGGCGGTACAAGGCACGGTAGATCACCACGCCGGTCTGTTGACCGGACTCCTGCGTGAGCACGAAGCCGCTGGTGGCGGCGGGCGCATCGGTCGCAGCGGCCCGCTCGATCGCCTCGCGCGCAGCCGGGATCGACAGCGCATTGACGCCCAGCGCCGCCCGGTTGCCTGCAGCCGGCTCGATCATCGCGATGGCCATCACGTCGTCGCCCGGGGTGCCGGGTGCCGCACCACTGGCAGGCGGCCGGTCGAACACCTGGTAGGGCTGGCCCAGGGCCCGTCCGGTGGCCGCTTCAAAGGCTGGGAGATCCTGCCGCGCCACGCGCCAGCTGACCCCCAGCGCCTGCAACTGGATCGGCAGCGCCAGCCAGGGCTCGGCGGCGCGGTGCAGCTCGGCCGGGCTGACATCCTCCGAGCCGACCAGCAGCCCGCGCAGGGCCTCCAGCGCCAGGCTGGCGTGGCGCAGCTGCCCCTCGATGGCGGCGGCCACGGCCGACGCGTCGCGCTCGAACACGCTCTGGCTGCGTTGCTGGTCCCAGCGGGCCACCAGCACCGTGGCCACCGCCAGCAGCGCGGTGCTGGCCAGCAGCGGCACCGCCACCGTGACGCGGCGGGCCAGCCAGTCGGCCCGCGGGCGACCGATCAGCGCCAGCGTGATCGGCGCGCCGATCAGCACGCCCAGCGTGTCGCCGGCCCACCAGGTCCACCAGGTGAAAGGCACGGCCGAAACCGGCACCGTGCCCACCGCCACCAGCACCGGCACCGACAGGCTGGCGTTGACCAGGCAGGCCAGCACGGCACCCAGCAGGCAGAACCAGGCCACCTCGCGCGGCTCTGCCAGGCGCAGCGGCCCGGGCAGCCGCCAGCGGATCAGCGCCACGCCGGCGGCGGCCTGCAGCATCGCGCCCAGCCCGTTGACCAGTGGCGTGCCCAGGGCCGACAGGCTGCCGAGCGCCCGCGCATCGCCCAGGGGCAGATTGACCAGAAAGGCGCCCAGCAGCACGCCCAGCAGGGCCGGCCGCCCGTGCATCAGGGCGGCGGCCAGCGCGATGCCGGCACTGGGGTAGAGGGGCGCCGCATAGCTGGGCGGCACGGCCAGCACCAGGGCCAGCTTGCCCGCCAGCAGGTAGGCCAGCGCCGTCAGCAGCAGCGGCGCCACCCACGACAGTGCCGGGCGCGGCGGCCCCGCGGCTGCGCCGGTCGGCAAGGGCTTGGGGGTGGAGGTCAGGTCGTTCACGGCTGCGGCGCCCGTCGGGCCGACTGCACCCAGGCACGAGAATTGTGCGGCATGGCCGCACCCGTGCGGCCGCCGCGGGCCCAGGAACTCAGGCCGGTTCTGCCGGCCGCCGCGCCAGCAGGGGGGCCGATGCGGCCTCGTACCCCGCCGCTGCCCGCAGCAGGGCGGCGTCACCTTGCGGCTTGCCGATCAGTTGCAGGCCTGCCGGCCAGCGGCCGTTGGCATGGAAGCCGGCCGGCACGCTGATGGCCGGCGCGCCGGCGAAGGTGGCGTACAGCGTCACCTCCATCCAGCGGTGGTAGGTGTCCATGGTGCGGCCGGCAATGCTGCGCGGCCAGCGCTGGCCGATGGGGAAGGGCCACACCTGGGTGGCCGGCAGGGCCAGCACGTCGAAGCGGTCGAACAGGCCCAGCAGGTGCTGGTAGAACGCGGTGCGCACCTCGCTGGCGGCCATGAAGTCGAGGAAGCCCAGCGTGGTGGACTGGCGGTGCTCCCACAGCGCTTCGGGCTTGATCTGCGCGCGGGCGCCGGGCTGCTTCAGCAATGCGGCCACCTTGGGGCCCACCAGCGCCCGGCGCCACACCAGCCAGGCCTGCCACAGCGCGTCGGCCGAGAAGCCCAGCGCGGTGGGCTCGACGATGGCGCCGTGGGCGGCCAGGCGGGCCAGCGCTTCTTCGCACGCTTGCAGCAGGCCGTCTTCCATCGCCAGGTGGCCCTGCAGGTCACCCAGCCAGCCCACCCGCAGGCCGCGCAGGCCGTCCAGCGCGGCGGGGCCCTGCGGCACGGTGAACGCCTGCGGGCCGTCGGCAATCGCCAGCGGCGTGCGCGCGTCGGCGCCGGCCTGGGTGGACAGCAGTGCCGCCAGGTCGGCCACGGTGCGGGCCATCGGGCCTTCGGTGCCCAGCTGGGCCACCCAGGTGTCGGCTGCCGGCCAGAACGGCACCCGGCCCTGGCTGGGCCGCATGCCGAAGATGTGGGCCCAGGCCGCCGGGTTGCGCAGCGACCCCATGAAGTCGGACCCGTCGGCCACCGGCAGCAGGCGCTGGGCCAATGCCACCGCCGCACCGCCGCTGCTGCCGCCGGCCGTCACGCCGGCATCCCAGGCATTGGGCGTGGCGCCGAACAGGTCGTTGAAGGTATGCGAGCCCAGGCCGAACTCGGGCATGTTGGTCTTGCCGACGACGATGCAGCCGGCCGCCTTCATGCGCGCGGTCATCAGGCTGTCCTGCGTGGGCATCACGTCCTTCAGCAGCGTGCAGCCCTGCGTGCTGGGAAAGCCCAGCGCATGCCCGGTGTCCTTGATGGCCTGCGGCAGGCCGTGCATCCAGCCGCGGCTGCGGCCCTGGGCCAGTTCGGCATCGCAGGCGTCGGCCTGGGCCAGCAGGGTGTCGTCGGGCGCCAGGTTGACGATGGCGTTGAGCGCCGGGTTCAGCCGGTGGATGCGGTCCAGGTAGGCCGCCATCACGCTGCGGCACGACACCTCGCGTGCATGGATGGCGCGCGACAGGGCCAGCGCGTCCAGGTCGGTGATGGCGGGGTCGGGGCGCATCGCGGCTCCTTGGCGGGGTGGGGGTCAGCGCCGGGCGGCGAACCAGGCCTGGGCGTCGGCGGTGTCCTGGCCGATGGCGGCCTGCAGTTCGTCGAGCGACGCGTACTTGCGTTCGTCGTGCAGCTTGTGCAGCAGCCGCACGCTGACCAGCTTGCCGTAGGCGCCCTCGGGCGGCAGGCCGGCGGGCCAGTCCAGGCAATGGGTTTCCAGCAGCACGCGGCCGGCGTCTTCCACCGTGGGCCGCACGCCCAGGCTGGCCACGCCGGGCAGCGGCCGGCTGCCCAGGCCATGCACCTCGACCACGAAGATGCCCATCGCCGCCGGCTTGGCATGGCCGAAGCGCAGATTCAGCGTGCGAAACCCCAGCGTGCGGCCCAGCTTGCGGCCGTGCACCACATGGCCGCTGATGGCGTAGGGCCGGCCCAGCAGCGCCGCGGCACGCGGCATGTCGCCGGCGGCCAGCGCCTCACGCACGGCCGAGCTGGACACCCGCAGGCCATGCACCTCGTAGCTGAGCATGCGCGCCACATCGAAGCCATGGGCGTCTCCGGCGGCGTCCAGCATGGCGTAGTCGCCGGCGCGGCGGGCGCCGAAGCGGAAGTCGTCACCCACCAGCACATAGCGGGCGCGCAGGCTGCGCAGCAGCACTTGGTGAATGAAGTCGTCGGGGCTGAGCGCGGCCAGCCGGGCGTCGAAGCGCAGCACCACCGCCTGCTGCACGCCACAGCGCTGCAGCTCGCTGAGCTTGTCGCGCAGCGTGGCGATGCGCGCCGGCGCCAGGGCCGGCTGCCCGGCCAGGCGGGCGAAGTAGTCACGCGGGTGGGGCTCGAAGGTGAGCACGCAGCTGGGCACGCCGCGGTGGCGGGCTTCGCTGTTGAGCAGCGCCAGCATGGCCTGGTGGCCGCGGTGCACGCCGTCGAAGTTGCCGATGGTCACCGCGCAGCCGGCCGCAGCGCCTTGTGCGCCCACGCCGCCGCCGTGCATGGCAGCCGCCCCCTCCAGACCTCTGAATACCCGCATCGGCCGATTATCGCGATGCGGCCAACCCGGGCGCTGCCGCGCCCGGGACGCCAGCATCAGCGTGCGCGTGCGGCGGTTTCGGCCGCGTAGCGCTGGGTGGCCGCTTCCACCGCCTGGCTGTGGATGGCGGCCAGCTCGGGCCTGGCGGCGCGGGCGCGCTCGGCCGCGGCCAGCGTGCTCATCTGCCCCTGCCACTGCGGGAAGACATGGCGCGCGATCAGGTCGTAGCTCTTGCGGGTGGCGTCGAAGTTGGCCCAGTTGTGTGCCAGCATCAGGTAGGCGCCGAAGCCGCCGTTGCTCTGTTTCCACAGTCGCTCGATCTGCTTGTTGACCATGTCGGGCGTGCCGATGGCGCCGAAGCCGGACTCGTTGACGAAGGCGATCATCTCCTTCACGTTGCTGCCCGGCACCGCCATCTGCGGGAAGGCGGCCACGGCCTGGAAGTAGTCGAACCAGTGCGCCATGCCGTATTCCACGTCGCGGTAGGCCTGGTCCATGGTCTCGGCGCAGTGCACCATGCCCACCAGGCGCCACTTGTTGCGGTCGACCTTGGTCTTGTAGTGGGCGGCTTGCGCTTCCATCACGTCCCAGTGCAGGGCCAGGGCGTCGAAGCCGGCGGCGGTGGTGGCGCCGATGGACAGCAGGCCGCAACCGTAGCGGCCGGCCAGCTTGGGGCCGGTGGGCGAGGCCACCGCCGGGATGGCCACGTCGAACAGCGGGTTGCTGTAGGGCCGCAGGTGCAGGCGTGCGTCGCGCAGGTCCCAGCGGTCGTTCTTGAAGGTGACCGGCTCGTCGGTGGTGAGCAGCCGCATGATGATGTCCAGGCCCTCTTCCAGCAGTGGCCGGGTCTGGGTCTGCGACAGGCCGACCATGATGCCGTCCGACGGCAGCGAGCCCGGGCCCAGGCCGAGCATCACACGGCCGCGGGTCAGGTGGTCGAGCTGCACGATGCGCTCGGCCACCCACAGCGGGTTGTGGTAGCTGACGCTGGTGACGCCCGAGCCCAGCTTGATGTGCTTGGTGCGTTGTGACGCCACCGCCATGAAGATCTCGGGGCTGGCCGAGATCTCGGTGCCGGCCGAATGGTGCTCGCCGCACCAGGCTTCGTCGTAGCCGCAGCGGTCCAGCCACTGCACCAGTTCCAGGTCCTGCTCCAGCGCCAGCGTGGGGTTGATGCCTGGCTTGTGGAAGGGGGCCAGGAACACGCCGAA
>JAGOBT010000087.1 GCA_017999135.1 Burkholderiaceae bacterium | reverse complement strand
CCGCTGCGCCAGGGTGTGCACATCGTCCAGTCCGCGGCCGAACACATGGCCGTTGAGCTGCATGCCACGCAGCAGGAACACCACGTCGCGCAGCGACACGTCGATGGCCGGCGTGCGCGCCTGGCAGGCGCTGCGCACGCGGCGGGCGGTCTCGGTGGGTTCATACGGGCGCTGGGCCAGGTCGGCGCACAGGGCGTCCAGCACGGCGCGCACCACCGGCGGCGGCAGCAGCGGCGCACCGGTGAGCTGGCTCACCTCGCGCGCCAGCGGCAGCAGCGCGGGATGGGCGGCCCAGGCGGGATCGGCCGGTGGCGCGGGCAGCGCGGCGGCGTCCAGCGCAGCGGGCACGGTGTCGGTGGCTTCTCCAGCGGTGGGCTGGTCGGCCGCGGCGGGTTCGGCGTCGGCCGGAGTGGTCAGCCCGCTGGCATGGCGGTCAGGGTCGGCAATGCGGCCGCCCGAACCGCTCAGCCACACCAACTGGTTCAGCCCCAGCGACCGGAAGAAGGGCTTGAACAGGCCATGGCCGTTCCAGGTGTCCAGCGCCGGGCCGTACACCTGGCGCAGGCGCAGCGCCAGCGGGCCGGCCGGCACCGGGTGGGCCGACTGCGCCACCGCGGCCTCGATGCGCCGGGCAATGTCGGCCAGCTGCGCCGGCGCCAGTGGCGGCGGCAGCGGTGCGGCGGGCTCGGCCGGGGCTGCCGTTGCGGCCGGCGCAGCGGCCTGTGGCGTGCCGGGGGTGGGCGCGGTCTCACCGCCCTCGCCGGGCTCGGGCGCCAGGCCCAGGGCCTGCTCGATGAACAGCCGCTCGTCGATCAGCAGGTCGGCGCTGGCCTGGTAGGCCGCCGACGGAAAGCCGATCGCCAGCACCGAGGTGCGGCGGTCGTAGCGGCGCAGCTTGCGCAGCACCGGGGTGAAGTCGGCGTCGGCCGACAGCACGATGAATTCGTCGTACCGGGTCTCGTGCTGCAGCAGCTCGATGATGTCGAGCACCATGTGGATGTCGGTGCTGGTCTTGCCCTGGCTGGTGACGGGCGGGCAGTCGACGATCTCGAACCCCGCCCGCAGAAAGGCATGGCGGTACTGCTGGTACCAGTTGGGGTTGAGGTAGCAGCGGCGCACCAGCACGCGCCGGCGGGCCAGCGGGTCGGGGTGGCCGTCGGGCACCTCGAGCCGGTCGACCAGCCAGCGCATCCATTCCACCGGCGCACGGGCAAAGCGCTCGGCGGCTGCCGGCTCCAGCGCCCGCAGCTGGGTGAAGACATTGTCGAAATCGACGAACAAGGCACTTTTCATGGCGATCCGGTGGGGGCGAGGACAGGCGGCGGGCTGCCGGGGGCGGCAGCCATGCGGGTCAGGCGGTATTCACCGGGCGCCACGCCGGTCCACTTCTTGAAAGCGCGGTGGAAGGTGCTGGCCTCGGAGAAACCCAGCCGCCGGGCGATCTCGGGCAGGGTCAGGTCGGGCCGGGCCAGGTGGGCGATGGCGGCGTCGCGGCGCAGCGCGTCCTTCAGCGCCTGGAAGCCATGGCCCTCGTCGCGCAGGCGGCGGCGCAGGGTCTGCGGTGCCATGGCCAGGGCCTCGCCCACCGCTTCCAGCGACAGGTCGGCCGCGTCCAGCCGGCGGTGCAGCACCCGGCGGATGCGCTCGGACACGCTGCCCGCGTCACGGTACTTGATCAGCAGGTTGGCTGGCGAGCCGGCCAGGAATTCGCGCAGGCTCTGCGGGCTCTGCACCACCGGCAGCTCCAGCCAGCGGGCGTCGAAGCACAGGCCCACGTGGGGCTGGTGCGGGCGGATCGGCGCCTGGTACACGCGTGAGCTGTCGCTGCGCGGCGCCGGCTCGGTGTAGTCGACGCTGCGCACCGGCACCCGCCGAGCCACCAGCCAGCAGGCCAGGCCGAAGGCGAACAGCAGAAAGGCCTTCTGCGCATAGTCCAGCCGCGGGTTCCAGGGCTGGCGGCGCAGCAGCTGCACCCGGGCCATGTCGCCCTGCACCACCAGCCGCGGCACGAAGTCGGCCAGCAGGCCGTGGTAGCGCCGCAGGCCCAGGCGCAGCGCCTCGTCCAGCGTCTGACAGCGCACCAGCTGGCTGGCGCAGTGGCCGAAGCTGCCCACCGGCAGCGGCTGGCTGCACAGGCCCCACAGCTCATCACGCAGGCTGCGGCGCAGCACCCGGATCAGCAGCGCATATTGCGCCTGCGAGACACGGGCCAGTGGGGACTCCAGCAGCGCTGGCGGGATGCCGGCACGCCGCAGCAGCGGCGCCGTGGCGCGGCCCTGGTGCTGGGCGCCCTGCAGGATCAGGCGCACCTGCTGGACGGCAACGGTGTGCTGGGTCACGGGCGCAGGGGGCGGTGGCAGGCGGGGCGCGGCATGCCGCCATCCTACGTTTGCCGGGCCAGGCCGCTGCCACCGGCATTTCGGCGCTTTGCGGCGGGCTGCGGCCGTGTACAACCGCGGCCATGCATCTGATCCGTTCCCTGGCCCGCCGTGGCAGCCTGGCCCTGGCCCTGCTGATGGCCGGCATCGGCGCGGCGCTGTCCCAGGCCGCAGAAGCGCCGGCCGTGCCGGTGCTGCCCCGCGCCAGCCTGGGCGCCGCCGATTTGGCGGTGCTGGTGGCGCAAGGCGACCCCCTGAGCGAGGCGGTGGCCCTGGCCTACCAGCAGGCGCGCGGCATCCCTGCGGCCCACATCATCCGGGTGGCGGTGCCCGCTGGCAGCGACACCATCAGCGACGCCGACTTCGCCACGCTGAAGGCCGCCATCGACGCCCAGCTGCCGCCGCAGGTGCAGGCCACCCTGGTCACCTGGCTGCAGCCCTCGCGCGTGCTGGGCGCACCTACTGGGTCGGCATCGGGCAGCGGCTGCGCCATGGGCATCACCAGCGCGCTGGCCTTCGGCTACAACCCGGTGCTGTGCGGCGGCTGCGCCCGCACCCAGGCGTCGGCCTACTACGACACCGACACCACCCGGCCCTGGACCGACCTGCGCATCCGGCCGTCGATGATGCTGGGCGCGGCCACGCTGGACGCCGCGCAGGCGCTGATCGCCCGCGGCCTGGCTGCCGAGGGCACGGCGCCCACCGGCACCGGCTGGCTGGTGCGCACCGCCGACGCCGCCCGCAGCGTGCGCTGGCCTGACTACCTGGCCCTGCCCGGCCAGTGGGCCGACCCACCCGGCCTGGCGCTGCGCTACCTGGATGCCAGCGCACCCGGCAGCCCGCAGGAAGTGACCGGCCAGGCCGACGTGCTGTTCTATTTCACTGGTGCGGTGCGCCTGGCCGCGCTGGACAGCAACCGCTTCCTGCCCGGCGCGGTGGCCGACCACCTCACCTCCTACGGCGGGCACCTGCCCGGCGCGCGCGGCCAGATGCCTGCCACCGCGTGGCTGGCCGCTGGCGCCACCGCCAGCTACGGCACGGTCGAAGAGCCCTGCAACCATGTCGACAAGTTCCCGCGTGCGTCGGTGCTGCTGGACCACTACCTGCGCGGTGCCACGGTCATCGAGGCGTACTGGAAGTCGGTCGCCCGTCCCGGCCAGGGCCTGTTCGTCGGCGACCCGCTGGCGCGGCCCTGGGCGCACACGCCCACGGCCACGCTGGAAGGCGATGCGCTGGTGGTGCGCACCCGGGCGTTGCGCCGGCTCACCAGTTACCAGGTGCAGTACCAGGCGCCAGGCAGCAGCCAGTGGCAACTGCTGGGCAGCCTGTCGGCCGGGCAGCCGCGGCCGGTGGTGTGGCGCGTGCCGCTGCCGCCGGGTGCGACTGGCGGCCGCCTGCGCTGGCTGGGCCCCTGCCCGTTGCGCCCGGCCGACCGCTGCGTGCTGGCCGAAGGCTGACCTTGCCGCCGGACAGGTGGTCGATCAGCGGCCTGGGCCGGGCCCGCGCGGTCGGCGGCGCACAGCCTGCCACTCAAGAATGCGCCGGTGCGGCCGACATTCCGGTTTGTGGCCCGTCTTCGTGCCGCCCCCATGACCCAGCCACCCCCCACCGCATGCTGAGCCCCGACGCCACCGACCCCGGCCTGGCCGCCGCCGTGCCGCGCCTGCTGGTCGTCGACGACGACGAGCTGATGCGCCAGATGGCCACCTACACGCTGCAGCAGGCGGGGTTCGACGTGGTCGAGGCCAGCGACGGCCCGCACGCGCTGGCCCTGCTGTCTGCCAGCCACTTCGACCTGGTGCTGCTGGACCTGGTGATGCCCGGCATTGACGGCTACGAGGTGTGCCGCCTGATCCGCGCGGCCCCCCAGGGCGCCCTGCTGCCGGTGCTGGTGCTGACCGGGCTGAACGACACCGTGTCGATCGACGCCGCCTACGACGCCGGCGCCAGTGACTTCATCGCCAAGCCGATCCACTGGACGCTGCTGTCGCACCGGGTGCGCTATGCCCTGCGCGCCAGCGCGGCGGTGGCCGGCGCGCAGCGCGCCCGCGAGCGGCTGGAGCGCGCCCAGCACATCGCCCACATGGGCCACTGGGAGCTGATGCTGGCTGGCCAGCGCTTCCGCTGCTCGCCCGGGCTGGCCCAGGTGTATGCCATGGCGCCCGATGCCGCCGCCCGCGCCACGCCGTCTGACTTCGCCCGCAAGGTGGCCGTGGCCGACCGCGAACGGGTGCATGCCGCGCGGCTGGCCGCGGCCACCGCGGGCCTGCCCTACCAGATGAGCTTCGAGGTGCGGCGCGACGATGGCGTGGTGCGCACCGTCTTCGAGCAGGTGGTGGTGCTGCGCAACCCGGCCGGCCAGCCCGAACAGCTGGAGGGCATCACCCAGGACATCACCGACCGCATCGAGGCCGAGCGCCGCATCACCCAGCTGGCGCACTACGACAGCCTGACCGGCCTGCCCAACAGCCGCTTCTTCCGCGAACTGTGCACGCCGGCGCTGGAGCGATCGGCCCGGCTGGGCAGTGCCTGCGCCTTGCTGCAGCTGGACATCGACCGCTTCAAGGCCGTCAATGACGCGCTGGGCCATGCCGATGGCGATGCGGTGCTGCGCCAGGTGGCCGAGCGGCTGACCGCGTCGATCCGCGCCAGCGACCTGGTCAGCAGCGCCCGGGCGGTGCAGGAATCGCTGATCGCCCGGGTGGGCGCCAATGCCTTCAACCTGCTGCTGGTCGATGTGGACCAAGCCCAGGCGGCCGCGGGCGTGGCCGAGCGGCTGCTGCGCAACCTGGCGTCCCCGCTGGTGCTGAACGGGCGCGAGCTGGTGCTGACCGCCAGCATCGGCATTGCGATGTTTCCGCGTGACGCCAGCGGTGCCGACGGGCTGATGCGCTGCGCCGAGCAAGCCCTGTACACCGCCAAGGCGTCCGGCCGCGCCCAGCACCGGTTCTTCGACGAAGCCATGAACGCCGCGGCCAGCGCACGCCTGGCGCGCGAGAGCGACCTGCGCCATGGCATCGCGCAAGGGCAGCTGCGCCTGCATTACCAGCCCAAGGTGGACGCCGCCAGCGGTGTCATCGTGGGCGCCGAAGCCCTGGTGCGCTGGCTGCACCCGCAGCGCGGCCTGGTGCCGCCGGGCGATTTCATTCCTCTGGCCGAAGAATCCGGCCTGATCGGGCCGCTGACCGAGTGGGTGCTGGAAACCGCCTGCGCCGACCAGCGCCAGCGCGCCGACGCCGGCCTGCCGGTGCTGCCCGTGTCGGTGAACCTGGCGGCGCCCACCTTGGCCGATGCCGCCCTGCCCGACCGGCTGCTGCGCCTGCTGGCGCGGCACGACCTGACACCCGCCTGCCTGGTGCTGGAGGTGACCGAATCGCTGCTGATGAGCGACGTCGACCGCGCCGTGGCGCGCCTGGGCGCGCTGCGGGCGCAAGGCTTCGCCATGGCACTGGACGACTTCGGCACCGGCTATTCGTCGCTGAGCTACCTGAACCGCTTCCCGGTGGACGAATTGAAGATCGACCGCAGCTTCATCACCGAGGTGGCGCAGGGTGGCCGGCACAGTGCGATTGCAGCGTCGATCATCGCCCTGGGGCGGGAATTCGGCCTGCGCGTGGTGGCCGAAGGTGTCGAAACCGCCGCCCAGGCCGATGCGCTGTTGCGCCTGGGTTGCCGCCAGCAGCAGGGCTATCTGCATGCGCGGCCGATGCCGGCCGAGGCGTATGCCAACCGGCTGGCGGCCGCGATGGGGGTCACCGCGCGGTGACCCTCAGCCGACCGGGGTGACCGCCCGGTGATGGTCAGCCGGCCGGCACGACCGCCCGGTAACGCCGCACACCATCGGCACCCAGTTCGGCCACGGCCTCGCCGCGGGCCACCAGGTGGTTGATGTGGGCCAGGCTCTCGCCGGTGGCCATGCCCAGCAGTTCACCCTTGCTGTCGATCGGCCGGGCAAACAGCGCGCCGAACACGTCGATGGCGCGCTTGGGCGCGTCGGCCAGGCTGCGGCGCAAGCGGGTCAGGCCACGCTGGTGGCCGGCCGACAGGCGGTCCAGCCGGGCATGCAGGCCACGGAACGGGTCGCCATGCGCCGGCAGCACCAGCAGGTGGTCGCCCAGCGTGGCGCGCAGGTGCGCCAGCGACGCGATCCAGTCGCCCAGCGGGTCGGCATCGGGCTCGGTGGGGAACACGCTGACGTTCGACGAGATCTTGGGCAGCACCTGGTCGCCCGAGACCAGCACGCCCAGGTCGTCGCACACCAGGCAGGCATGTTCCGGCGAATGGCCGCGGCCGACGATCACCCGCCAGGTGTGGTTGCCGATGCGGATCTGCTCGTTGTCGCTGATGCGGCGGAAGCTGTCGGGCAACGCATGCAGGTAGCGGCTGAATCCGCCGAAGCGCGCGCGGTAGACATCCAGCGCCTCTTCGGGCCAGCCGGTCTGGCGGTAGAAGCGGATGGCGTCGTCGGGCGCCTCGCGGCCGGTGTCGGCGGCCAGTGTGCGGCAGGTCAGGTATTCCAGCCGCGTCATCCACAGCCGGCACTGCGCCTTGCGCGTCAGCCAGCCGGCCATGCCCACATGGTCGGGGTGCATGTGGGTGCAGAAGATGCGGGTGATCCGGTTGCCGTGCACCGTGGCGGCCAGCGGGCCGTCGTCGGCGATCAACTGGCGCCAGGCGGCCAGCACATCGGGCGTCTTGGTGCCGGTGTCGACGATGGCCCAACCGGGGCCGTGTTCGTCCTCGTCGCCGATGGCCCACAGGTTGATGTGGTTCAGCGCAAACGGCAGTGGCATGCGCAGCCACAGCACACCGGGCGCCACCTCCTTCACCGTGCCGGGTGCGGGCGCGTCGCCACAGGGGTAGGCCAGGGCCTGCGGCGGCGGCAGCGGATCGGGGCCGTCGCCGGCGTCGGGGATGGCGCCATCGGGGCGGCCGTCGGAGGTGGGGGCATCGGACATGCCGGCGATTGTGCCGGTGGGCTTGCGGTGCTGCCTGTCACCTGCGCATGTGTACCAAGCGGACGCCGCGGGACCGGCTTTGCCGGACCGCTGGCGTGCCTTGCTGGCCGCGACAGGCTTTTGAGCCTGTCTCTTCGCCAGGCGCGCAAGGTCCACTGGACCTTGCACGTCCGGGCTCAGCCCCCTGGAGGGGGAGCGCCGCAGGCGCTACGGGGGTGGGTCATGTCATCCAACCCAGCAGCTTGCGGTAGACCAGGGGGTCGCTCAGCAGATCCAGATGGTGGATGCCATGGCCGACCCAGGTGTGGCCGGGCGGGAGCCCCAGTCGCAGCGCCGGGCGGCGGTGCTGGCCCAGCGCGCTGTCCACCGTCACCAGGCCGTCGCTGACCATCGAGCCGCGCTGGCCCGGGCCGCCCACCGTGCCCGCCACCGCCCAGGCCTGCACCCCGGCCGGCAGCGGCACGGGGCTGCGGTGGTCGGCGCCGTCGTAGCGGTTGTGGCCCTGCCAGTCACTGTCGAGCAGGTTGCCGTGGCGCAGGTCGGTGATGCCCTGGCTGCGCAGCCGCGACAGCCGGGTGAATGGCGCGGCATAGGGGCTCAGGTCCAGCACCCGGTGCAGCCAGTTGCCGGCCCGCTCCAGCGGCGCGCCATGGTGCGGGGTGCCCAAAAACACCAGCGATTGCAGCTGAGACGGCCAACTGTGCCCGGCCGCAGCGGCCTGGGCCAACGCGCTGCGCGCCACCAGCCCGCCCATGCTGTGGCCCACGATGTCCAGCCGCTGCAGCGGCACCGGCCAGCGGTCCACCAGGGTCTGCAAAGCACGCGACAGGGCCAGGCCGTTGTGGCTGATGTGCAGGCCGCTGTTGTAGAACGCATAGACCGGTGCCGCACCCAGCGCAGGTGCCAGCGCCTGGCCATGGTCATGGCCGTTGCGGCACCAGCCCAGGTCGCTCATGCACAGGCCGTGCACCAGCAGCAGCGCGCGTACCGGCGCCTGCGGGCCCAGCGTGGCGGGGTCGAGCACCTGGCCACCCTGGCGCAGCTGGAACGGCAGGGCCAGCGGGTTGCCGCTGCGCAGCAGGTGGTCGCCCAACACGCCGTTGAGCGCGCCCACCAGCGCGTCACGCCGGGGCGACGCTGGGCTGGTGGGGCCCAGATCCTGGTCGAACGGGGCCAGCAGGCCGTCCAGCCCGTCACCCACCAGGCGGGTGGTGCCCTGGATGCTGCGGTAGACCAGGCCCGTGATGCCGCGGGTGGGCGGCAGGTCGTCCTGGGCGGCCGGGCCGCGCAGGTCGGCATCCAGCCAGTCGCGCCGCCGCAGCGGTGGCGCCAGGCGCTGGATCTGGCCGTGCAGGGCCTCGACCAGGCCGGTGACATGGCGGGTGCCGTCGACCAGCAGGCGCAGGCCGCCCCGGGCATCGGCCACGGGACCGGCAGTGGGGGAATGGCGGCTCATCGGGGTCTCCTCAGCGGGCCGGCACTGCCTGCATGGCAGCGGTGGGGCCCGCGTGTCGCCATTGAGACGCACCGCGGCGCCGCAAGGTCTGCGTCAGATCAACGCCCTGCCCCGCGGCGCACGGCCATTGCACCACGCCTGCATTGCGTCAAATGGGTGCAGCTCCCCATCGGCTGCTGCCGCGGCCCATGGCGCGCCCGACAGGTCTGTGCCGGCGGGCACGGTCCACGCGGATCGGCAGCCGCCGCGCGAGCCAGCAAATCTGCGATATTCGAACGAAGCTTCAAAGAAAGCCGCTGCAGATGCGCCCCACCGCACCCACCCCACGCGCACCACGGCACCGTGGTCTGCGCCATGGTGCGTGCTGCAGCCCCTGGCGCGCCGCACGCCAGCTGCTTGCGGGCACGCTGGCCCTGGCCCTGGCCACGGCTGCACTGGCCGGCCACCAGGCACCGCATGTGCTGGTGCTCAACTCCTACCAGAACGGTTACACGGGCACCGACGAACAAGTGGCAGGCTTGCGCGAGACGCTGCTGGCCCGCGTGCCAGGTGCCGAGCTGAAGCTGGAGTATCTGGATGCCAAGGCCTACCAGGGCCCGGCGCATGACCGCTTCGTGCA
>JAGOBT010000624.1 GCA_017999135.1 Burkholderiaceae bacterium | reverse complement strand
AGCGTCAGGCTGCGCGCCGGCACGCCGTGGAAGCTCATCACCAGCTTCTGGCCGCGGCCGTGCAGCGCCCAGTGCGCGCGCACGCTGGCGGCCAGCGCGCGGATGTAGCCGGCGTCGTCGTGGTAACGGTTGACGAAGCGCAGTTCGGGCATGCGGCGCGACCGTTGCGCCCAGGCGGCCACCGCGTCGAAGGTGCTGGCGGTGGTGGCGGCGGCGTATTGCGGATAGAGCGGCAGCACCAGCACGCGGGTGGCGCCGTCGGCCTGCAGCCCATCCAGCACGCTGCCCAGCGACGGCGCGCCATAGCGCATGGCATGGCGCACCAGCACGGCATGGCCGCGCTGTGCCAGTTCCGCCTGCAGCAGTTCAGCCTGACGGGCCGACCAGTGCAGCAGCGGCGAGCCCTGCTCGGTCCAGATCGACGCGTACTTGGCCGCCGACTTGGCCGGCCGGGTGCGCAGGATCACCCCGTTGAGGATCAGCCACCACAGCGGGCGGGGGATCTCCACCACCCGCGGGTCCCAGAGAAATTCAGCCAGGTAGCGGCGCAGGGCGGCGGGCGTGGGGGCGTCGGGTGTGCCCAGGTTGACCAGCAGCACGGCCGTGCGCGGGGCGCTGCCGTGGCGGTACGGTGGTTCGGGCGCAAACGTCATGGGAAGCGATTGTCAGCGAAGCCGCTGCAAGGCCAGGGCGCCCGGGTCAAATGTCTGGCAGGCCCGCCGGGCCGCTGCCTCAGGCGCCGTCAGGGCCGATGTGGCACCGTGTCGGTGAAGCTCAGCAGCTCGAAGCGCACGCAGGGCGCCAGCGGGTCCAGCGGCGACCCGCCCAGGCCGATCGAGCCCGATCCGTGCAGGGTGCAGCTGCTGCGCCGCAGCGTCACCACTTCATCACCACCGCCAAAGCGCACATAGGTGCCGTTGTAGCTGAGGTCGGTCAGCTGGAACACGCCGCCGTGCCAGTCGACCCGGGCATGCGAGCGCGACACACGGCTGTCGTCGACGCGGAAGTGCGCCTGCGGGCTGCGGCCCAGCACCACCGGCATGCGGTCGCCGTCGAACACCTCGTTGGCATTCAGCCAGATCAGGCGCACGGCCTCGGGCTCCAGCGTGTTGGTGACGGCACCGAACTGGGTGGGCGGCAGGTCGACACCGCGGCGCCCGCCCAGCACATGCACCTGCACCGGCTCGGCGCGGCCGCGCAGGTGCATCCAGCCCAGCGAGCGGAAGCGCGGCTGCGCGTCGGCCGGCAGGCCGGTCAGCACCTCGGCGGTGATCAGGGTCTCGTTGTCGCTGGCATGGTCGATCAGCCGGGCGGACACGTTGACGGCGTCGCCGAAGCAGTCGCCGCCCATCTCCACCACCTCGCCGCGGGCCAGGGCCACCTGCAGGCGCAGGCCACGCAGGCCCGGCGATGCGCCGCGCTCGCGCCCGCGGCTGACCAGGGCCTCGAGTTCCTCGTGCATCTGCTGGGCCGACTGCAGGCCTTCGGCCGGGCTGGCAAACACCGCCATCAGCCCGTCGCCCAGGGTCTTGACCAGGGTGCCGCCGCAGGCAGGCACGGCACGGCCGAGGGCGGCCACCGTGTGGGTCACGACCGAGGTCGCCTCGGCATTGCCCAGCGTCTCGTAGAGAGCAGTGGACCCCCGGAGGTCGGCGAACAGCACGGTGCGCTCGGCGATGCGCGTCATGCCGGGCAGTTTAATCGTGAAATCCGTGGGGGTTTCTGGCCGCTCGCCGTGGCCGCCAGACCAAGAAAAAAGGCCTCCCGAAGGAGGCCTTGCCGCCATCCGCTGTGTCTGGGGTTACAGGTTGTCCAGATACGTGCGCAATTTGTCACTGCGGCTCGGGTGCTTGAGCTTGCGGATCGCCTTGGCCTCGATCTGGCGGATGCGCTCGCGGGTCACGTCGAACTGCTTGCCCACCTCTTCCAGCGTGTGGTCGGTGCTCATCTCGATGCCGAAGCGCATGCGCAGCACCTTGGCCTCACGGGGCGTCAGGCTGTCGAGGATGTCCTTCACCACGTCGCGCAGGCCGGCCTGCATCGCCGCCTCGATCGGCGCGGTGTTGTTGGTGTCCTCGATGAAATCGCCCAGGTGGCTGTCGTCGTCGTCGCCGATGGGTGTTTCCATCGAGATCGGCTCCTTGGCGATCTTCATGATCTTGCGGATCTTGTCCTCGGGGATCTCCATCTTCTCGGCCAGCGTCGGGGCATCCGGCTCGAAGCCGAACTCCTGCAGGTGCTGGCGCGAGATGCGGTTCATCTTGTTGATCGTCTCGATCATGTGCACCGGGATGCGGATGGTGCGGGCCTGGTCGGCGATGCTCCTTGTGATGGCCTGACGGATCCACCAGGTGGCATAGGTCGAGAACTTGTAGCCACGGCGGTATTCGAACTTGTCCACCGCCTTCATCAGGCCGATGTTGCCTTCCTGGATCAGGTCGAGAAACTGCAGGCCGCGGTTGGTGTACTTCTTGGCGATCGAGATCACCAGCCGCAGGTTGGCCTCGATCATCTCTTTCTTGGCATCCCGGCTCGACTTCTCGCCCGCATTCATCTTGCGGTTGATCTCCTT
>JAGOBT010000622.1 GCA_017999135.1 Burkholderiaceae bacterium | reverse complement strand
GCGCTGTCCACCCTGACGCAGCAGGTGGACGTGACCCAGCTGCAGCTGACGGTGGACCAGGCGGTCACCGCCGACACCACCCCGCCGCCCACGCCCACCCTGGCGCTGGCGGTGGACAACGGCAGCAGCCCCAGCGACGGCATCAGTTCCAACGGGCAGGTGGTGGTCAGCGGGCTGGAAGCCGGCGCGGCCTGGGAATACAGCACCGACGGCGGCACCCAGTGGGCGGCGGGCAGCGGCAGCGCCTTCACGCTGGCGGTGGGCAGCTACACCGCCGGCCAGGTGCAGGCGCGCCAGGTCGACGCGGCCGGCAACCAGAGCGGCGCGGGCCAGACCGCCACTGGCCTGACGGTGCTGGCCGGGGTCAACGTCGATCTGCTGGCCTACAGTTGGAAGGCGCACACCCTGCTGTCGGGGGTGCAGGTGCAGGGCGGCAGCCACCAGGCCAGCACCGGCAGCGACGGCGCGGCGCGCTGGGAGGCGGTGACCGACAGCAGCCTGGGCATCACCGCCAGCCGTGCCGTGCCGCAGGGCGAGGCGGCCGACACGGCGCAGGCGGTGAACCTGCAGGATGCCATCGCCGTGCTGCGCATGGTGGTGGGCCTGGACGTCAACGGGGCGGGGCGGCCGCTGTCGCCGTACCAGTCGTTCGCGGCCGATTTCAATGCCGACGGCCAGGTGGGGCTGAGCGACGCGATCGGCGTGCTGCGCCATGTCGTCGGGCTGGACGCGCCGCAGCCGCAGTGGCTGCTGTTCGACGAGGCCGACACCACGGTGGCCGCGCGGGCCGGCCTGCAGCCCGGGCAGGCGCCGGACATCGGCCTGCTGCTGCAGGGCAACGACGCCCGCATCGGTCTGGTGGGTGTGCTGCGGGGCGACGTGGATGGCAGCTTTGCCGGCGCCGCCGGTGCCGCCGACCTGGACCAGCTGCAGCCCACCTACTTTGCCGATCTGGCCACCGACAAGCAGATCGACCCCGCACAGTTCGGCATCTACAGCTGAACGTCCGCCTTTCGTACGGCAGAAGCAGCCGAAGAATGAGGTACAACCTGGGGTGCATCCAGGCACGGCGCCAGACAGGATCGCCGGCCAGCCCCAGCCCAATTGATGAGGGATAGAAAGTGAACGACAACCGCAATTCCAAGCTTGGCGACGCGCAACCCCCAGTCCACACCGGCGTGGCGAACCAGGCCAGCCCCAGGTCGGACCGCAAGCGTGCCGCTGAACCGGCGGCGTTGCTGAGCCCGGCAGCCCTGCTGGCGCTGGGCCTGGTCGGTGCGGCGACGGCTGCCCAGCGCGTTGCTGATCCGGCGGCGGCCACGCCGGCCGCGGGTGAAGGGCTGGACACCAACTCTGGCGCTCAGCCGTTGGTGGCTGCCGACCCCGTGGTGGCGGCTGACACGGTGCCGGCCGACACGGCCGCGCCCGATGCGGTGGCAGCCGACACGGCGGCAGAAGGTGCCAATCAGGCCGCAGCGCCGGAGGCTGCCGACGCCGCGGGTGCTGGTGAGGCCGCGGCTGCAGCCGCGCCCGACGCGGCCGAGGCGGTGCTGGTGGCACAGGCGGATGTCGCGCCGGCCATCGAGGCCCAGCTGGCCGCTGACGCGGCGGCCGATGCGGTCGTGGCAGGGGGGTTGGAAGGCCCGGTGATGGTGGCCCAGGCGGCGGTGGGCGCTGCCGCGGCAGAAGCCGGCGGCGCCGCAGCCGCCGGTGGTGGTGCCGCTGCGGGCTCCGGGGCCGCCGCGGCGGGGGCCGGCGCGGCAGGTGCGGGTGCCGCAGCGGGCGCCGCTGCCACCGTGGCCGGCATCAGTGCCACCACCATCGGCCTGGTCGCCGGCGCCGTGGGTGTGGCGGCCGTGGCCAGTGATTCGGGCAGCGACGCAGCGCCCGACACCGCACCGCCGGCCGCTCCCAGCCTGGTGCTGGTGTCCGACACCGGCAGCAGCGCCACCGATGGCGTCACGCGCAATGGCCAGGTCAACGTCAGCGGGCTCGAGGAAGGCGCCACCTGGCAGTTCAGCACCAACGGCGGTAGCAGCTGGACGACCGGCACCGGCACCAGCTTCACGCTGGAGGCCGGCAGCTACGCCGCCGGTGCCGTGCAAGTGCGCCAGACCGATGGCGCCGGAAACAACAGTGCGGCCGCGTCGCTGACGTCCGCGCTCACGGTGGATCTCACCGGCCCGGCTGCGGCCACGCTGGCCCTGGCCAGCGACACCGGCAGCGGCGCGGCCGACGGCATCACCAAGGATGGCGGCGTCGCAGTCAGCGGCCTCGAGGAAGGCGCCACCTGGGAATTCAGCACCGATGGCGGCACCACCTGGGCGGCCGGCACGGGCACCAGCATCGCGCTGGCCGCAGGCACCTACGCCGCTGGCACGGTGCAGGTGCGGCAGACCGATGCAGCCGGCAACCTCGGCACGGCGGCCAGCCTCGGGGCGGTCACGGTGGACACCAGCGCCGCGGCACCCACCCTGGCTTTGGCGTCCGACACCGGATCCAGCGGCACGGACGGCATCACCCGCACCGGCACCGTGCAGGTCAGCAACCTCGAAGCCGGCGCCACCTGGGAG
>JAGOBT010000623.1 GCA_017999135.1 Burkholderiaceae bacterium | reverse complement strand
GGTACAGCGCCGCGACGTAGACCTTGAACACCATGCGCGTGCGCACGCCGGCGCCGTTCAGCACCAGGTCCTTGCCGCCCACGCTGACCTTTTCCTGCAACTTCACGCCGGCCACCTCGGCCGCCATGACCGGCCCAGCCAGCGCCAGCAGCGCCAGCCCCGTCATCAACCACCCTTGTCTCATGACCCTTGCTCCTTTCACCCGGCGGAACGCGACGCGGCCCCGCACGCGGGCAATGTAGTGCATCGGCCGGTGCCTGGGCATTCGCCCAGCCAGGCTTGCTCAGGAACATCGGCGCCCCAGCCAAGCCTGCACCGGGGCTGATCGGTTCGATCACCTCTTGCTGCCTTGAGGGCGCGATAACGACCGGTCTTTCCTGCCTGATCACGACGAGCTGGAACGAATCGCTGGGCAAGCCGGTGCCAAGAAGCCTCGCGCCACGTTCGAAGCGCCGCCACCGGCAGCCCTGGGCATGGGTCAGAATCGCGGCCCAGGTCGTCCTGGCGGAGTGGCCGTCCGGCACGGCGTCCGACCGCCGGTTCGTCGAGCCAGGCGCCCGAGGCGCATGCACTGCGCGGCGTCCAGACCCGAAAGCGAACCTTGCCCGTCGAAGCTTCCCGAACGTACTTTCACTTCCTGCCGGTCTTCGGGCTGTTCGGGAAGCTGGTGCTGCTGTTCGCGGTGCTGATGGCGGTGCCGCTGGGTTTTGCCGTGGGCCAGCACGACGAAGCCGAGTGGCCTTTCATCACCGGCCTGGCGGTAACCGCGATCTGCGGCGTGGTCATGATGCTGGCCAGCCGCCGCGCCGGGCAGGAACTGCGCCCGCGCGACGGCTTCATTCTCGTGGTGCTGGCGTGGATGTTGTTTCCGGCCTTTGCCGCCATCCCGCTGAAGCTGGCCCTGCCGGGGTTGAGCATCACCGACGCCTATTTCGAGGCCATGTCCGGTTTCACCACCACCGGGGCCACGGTGCTCACCGGCCTGGACCGGCTCCCCCTGTCGGTCAACGGCTGGCGCTGTTTTCTTTCGCTCATCGGCGGCCTGGGGATCATCGTGCTGGCCATCGCGATCCTGCCGCTGCTGGGCGTGGGCGGGACCCAGCTCTTCAAGGTGGAATCGGCCGGCCCCATGAAGGACCAGAAGCTCACCCCCCGCATCGCCGACACGGCCCGCGGGCTGTGGCTGGTGTATTTCGGGGCTTCGCTGCTGCTGATGCTGGCCTACCGCTTCGCCGGCATGAGCTGGGCCGACGCCTTCATGCACATGTGCACCACCATCAGCGCGGGGGGCTTTTCGTCGCACGACGCCAGCTTCGGGTACTGGAACTCGCCGCTGCTGGAGGCCATCGCCATCGTGGGCATGATGCTGGCCGGCGCCAGCTGGGGCCTGTATTTCGTGGCCCTGCGCAGCCGTTCGCCTTCGGTGCTGTGGCAGAACGTGGAGATGCAGGGCTACTGGCTGGTGATCTGGGCCGCCGTGGCCGTGGCCACGCTGATGCTGTTCAGCCAGGGCGTCCTGCCCGATGTCTGGACCTCGATGCGCCAAGCCGCCTTCAATGTCGTCTCGGTCGCGACGACCACCGGCTTCGCCAGCGTCGACTATTCGCTGTGGCCGGCGTTCCTTCCCTGGCTCATGCTGCTGATCGGCTGTTTTGCCACCTGCGCGGGCTCCACCGGCGGCGGCATCAAGATGGTGCGGCTGATCCTGCTCGTGAAGCAGTCGCAGAAGGAGATGATCCGAATCCTGCACCCGCAGTCAGTCACGCCCGTGGTCCTGGGCGGCACCATCGTGCCCCCGGCCATCATGCACAGCGTCATCGCCTTCATGATGATGTACGGCGCGGTGCTGGTCGGCCTGACCATGCTGCTGGTCTTCACGGGCATGGACCTCGTGACCGCCTTCACCGCCATCGTCGCCTGCCTGAACTGCATCGGCCCGGGGCTGGGCAGTGTCGGGCCCGCGGGCAACTTCCAGTCGTTCAGCGACTTCCAGACCTGGGTCTGCAGCTTCGCGATGATGGCCGGGCGGCTGGAACTGCTGTCGGTGCTGGTGCTGTTCACGCCGGCGTTCTGGCGGCATTGAACCCCCGCTGCGGCGCCGCGGCGGCGACAAAGTAGAAGGAACCCAAGCCCATGCGTTCGATATTCAACTGGCGCGAAGTGCGTCCCGCTCCCGGTGCCGTGGTCGCGCCAGACGAGCGGCTGCCCTGGCCGCAGACGACCGCCATGGGCGTGCAGCACGTGATCGCCATGTTCGGCGCCACGGTGCTGGCGCCCATCCTGATGGGCTTCGACCCCAACCTGGCGATCCTGATGAGCGGCATCGGTACGCTCATCTTCTTTTTCATGGTGGGCGGCAAGGTGCCCAGCTACCTGGGGTCGAGCTTCGCCTTCATCGGCGTGGTCATCGCCGCCACCGGCTATGCCGGCCAGGGCGCCAACGCCGACCTCGGCGTGGCCCTGGGCGGCATCGTGGCCTGCGGCGCGGTGTACACGCTCATCGGCCTGGTGGTCATGGCCACCGGCACCGGCTGGATCGAGCGCCTGATGCCGCCTGTGGTGACCGGTGCCGT
>JAGOBT010000620.1 GCA_017999135.1 Burkholderiaceae bacterium | reverse complement strand
CGCTCAGGTCAGCGCGCCCCTCGCGTCAACCCTGATGATGCGTTCCACCGTGCCGTGGTGCAGGCCACCGCGCACACCAATCAGGTGGTTGTGCAGGTTGACCGTGGGGTCGCAGTGGCCGGGGATCAGCCAGACCGTGTCGCCCAGCGCGGGCAGCGGGGCACCTGGCGTACGCGTGCGCAGCACACCGTGTTCGTCACCGCCATTGAAGTAGTCCAGCCCGCTGTCGCCACCCAGCCCATGCACCAGAGGCAGGCCTGAGTCGATGGCATGGCTTTTGTGCCCGGCGTCGCACACCGCATGGGTGGCGCCCAAGCTCATGACCTGGCTTTTGAGGAAGAGGGCATGCTCAAAGCGCGGTTGGGCCGGGTCGGCTTCGTTGCGGGCGTAATCCGCGTCCATGAACAGGAACGACCCGGCTTGCAGTTCGCCGTACACCCCACTGGCGGTCTCCAGCAAAAAGGTGCCGGTGCCGGCCCCGGTGACCAGGTCGACGCTCAAGCCGGTGGATTCCAGCGCTGCGCGGGTGGCCTGCACCCGCTCGACCACGGCGGCAATGGCGGCACGTCGCTCCTGAACGGTGCGCAGGTGCTGGGCCTTGCCGTGGTAGGCCTGCAGGCCGGCAAAGCGCAGCAGGGGCTCGGTGGCCACCGCCTGGGCCAGGGCCACGGCGGGCGCACCGGGAGCGATGCCGCAGCGGCCATGACCCACGTCGATCTCCACATACACATCGACCAGCGCGCGAGGGGTGCGGCCCGGGCTGACCGCCTTGACCGCGGCCGCCAGTCGCTCGACGCCGAGCAAGCTGTCGACGGCCAGCGAAAGCTGGCCTCCCTTGCCGGCCAATTCCAGCGCCAGCGCGGCCACTCGGGCCAGCTTGGCCGGTGCAATCACTTCATTGCTGATGTAGACATTGGGCACACCGCCAGCCACCATGGCTTCAGCCTCGGCGGTTTTCTGAACGCACACGCCCACGGCACCAGCCTGCATCTGCAGCCGGGCCAGACCGGCGCTCTTGTGCATCTTGGCATGGGGTCGCCAGCGGATCTGGTGTTTGGCGGCGAACTCGGCCATGCGCGTCAGGTTGCGTTCCATGGCATCCAGGTCCACCACCAGCGCCGGGGTGTCCACCGCATCCACGCCCTGGCCGATCAGGGCTTGCAGGTGGGCCGGCAATGGCCGGCGGCTGGCGGGTTCAGTCGTGCTGTTCATCCAGAGTTCCTTCGTCCAGGTGGCTGCGGTCGCCCCAGCCCACCAGGGTGAGGCCGTCGGGCGTCCAGAGCAGGCGATTCACCGTCGCGTTGCCCAGGTCCCAGGTGCGGGGGGCCAGCAGGTCCTGACCGGTCGCGGCACGGTGGATCACGTCCAGCACACCGCCGTGGGCCACCACCACGATCTGCTGGCCCATGTGCTCGGCCGCCAGCGCATGCAGGGTGGTCATGACCCGTTCGCGCAGTTGCAGCAGTGACTCGCCACCGCCGGGGGGCGCCCAGTCGGGCACGCGCTTGCGCCAGGCCAGTGATTCAGCCGGCCAGGTGGCCTCGATCTCGGCAAAGGTCTTGCCCTGGAAGTCGCCAAACCCGCGTTCACGCAGGCCGGTGAGCCCCACCGGCTCCACGCCCGAAGCCTGGCCGATGGCCTGTGCCGTGGCATGCGCGCGCTGCAGGTCGCTGGTGTAGATGGTGTCGATGGCTTCGTTGGCCAGCGCTGCCGCCGCCCGGCTGGCCTGCCAGCGTCCGCGTTCGTTGAGGGGAATGTCCAGCTGGCCCTGGATGCGGGTGTCCACATTCCAGGTGGTTTCGCCGTGGCGCACGGCAATGATGCGGGTGGCTTCCTGCAAGGCGTTTCTCTTTCAGCGGGCCGGGATGACCATGCTGACATTGCGCAGGCCGGCGGCCGGATTGGGGAAGCCCTGCAGCGCAGCCTCGAACAGGGCACCCAGCACGGCAGCGTCGTCGCCCCACGGGCCATCGTTGACGGCCTGGCTCTCAAACACCACACGGGCCGCAGGCAACTCGCGCACCACCAGGGTGACTTCACGCTGGTAGTAGGGCGGCTCCATGCGCAGCAGGGACGATGGGGACGAATGTAACCGCCTTCCACCGCCCGGCCAGCGGTCCCAGGGCTCGGCCAGAGGCGACAGGACGCGCTGCACCCGGGCCGACACCTGCACGCTGTAGCGGGGGGCCAGGTCGTTGCGCTGAAAGCCGGCCTTGAACAGCGCCGGATCGGCCAGCGCCTCGGTGTGGGCCTGCAGATCGTTTTGCTGGGAGGGAAGCCGCTCGAACCGGTAGGCCAGATCCGCTGGCCTGGCGGCCAGCGCCGAGAAGCTTTGGACCTGGTTGTCCAGCACCAGGGTGTTGGCGCAGCCGGCGAGGCCCAAGGCGACTGCCAGCACCCCCAGGGCGCAGATCCGGCGCAGCCAAAGGGGCCGGGTCGCGACCATCAGAGCGACACCACCTGCAGACCGGGCAGGCCCGGCGCGGTGGGGAAGTCTTCGGCGTCAAAGGCCTTGTCGCCGTCTTCACTGGGCATGCCGGTCGCCTGCAGGTTCTTGAAGTCGTGCAGCGCTGTGTCGGCC
>JAGOBT010000621.1 GCA_017999135.1 Burkholderiaceae bacterium | reverse complement strand
CGTGGCGGGCTGGCGCCCGGACCAGAGCAAGCCGGCGCGGGCAAGTATCTGCGGCTGGTCCTGCAGCCGGCGCGCGGCGGCCTCTGCGGCGCGGCCCAGATCGTCGAGGGTAGCACGGGTGTAGCTGTCTTCGTCGCCGGCCTCGGCGCGGCGCCCGGAGCGGACCAGGCGATCGACCACCACGGTGGCAAGGTCATGCCCATCCTGGGTCAACACCAGACTGGCGCGACGCTGGGCCGGCATGGGTCGACCACTGGAGTGGGCCAGTTCCTCGGCCAGACTCATCACCAGCGACGCAGTGGGCAGGCCGAGCTCCTGCATCCAGCCCAGCGCCAGGGCGCGCTGCAGGCGGCTCAGGTCGCTCTGGCCGCGGGCGTAGACCTCCATCATCTGCGGGCCGTGGCCGGGCGGCAAGGGAGCGCCCAGGGCCTGCAGCGCACGGGCGTCGGCGTAGTAGGCGTACAGGGTGAGGAAGGCATCGGCATCGGTGCCCAGGCCCCACCAGCCAAAGCTGGCCTTGGGTCCGGCCATCTGCGCCAGTCGCAGGCGCGCCGTGGCCAGGCGCTGTTGCAGGTTGGGGCGCAAGGCCTCCTGGCCCGGCCCCAGGCTTTGCAGCGCCAGGCCCAGCGGCAGAAGCCGGCTGGCAGTCTGCTCGACGCAGCCCCAGGGGTAGTCGATCAGTTCATCCAGGCGCTGACTGAACAGCGCAGCCGCCGGGTCCTGCGACAGGCTGACCTGCAGCCGGCTGGCGTCCGGCGGCAGGGCGAGCGCAGCGCTACCGTTGGCGAGGTCGATGCGCAGGGCACGTGGCGACAACCAGGTGGCGGGCAGGCGTTGCACAGCTGTCTCCAGCCGGTCGACCTCGGTACCGCCCTGGCTCAGGGTGGTGAGCAGGCGCAGGCCGCCGGGGCTGCCGGCCGGCAGCGCCACCTGCACGTGGTTGATGCCCGGCTGCAATTGGGCCAGGGCGCCCGCCAGCACCGGCCCCTGGGCACCGACACGGGCTTGCCACTGCACGGCCGCAGGCTTGCCGGTCTGGTTGAAGAGTGCCAGGGTGGCCTGGGCCTGGTCGCCGCTACGCAGCCAGTCGGGCGCGGTCCACTTGGCATAGAAGGACTTGTCCGACCGCAGCCAGGCCAGTTGTTGGCCGACCCGCCCACGTGTGTCCATGGCCCGGCCGGTGATGCGCCAGCGCGTCAGGGCATCGGGCATTACGAAGCTGAAGCGCGCATGGCCCTGGGCATCGGTCTGCAGGCGCGGCTGCCAGGCTGCCGTATCGATGTCGTCACGGCGAGGCCGTTCGAGCAGCTTGATGGCGCGCTGGTTGCCGGTCGCGCGCCGGGCCGGCAACTGGCCGAGCTTGCCGGTGGCCACGTCGTAGCCGATGAAGCTGAGGCTGGCACTGGTGCGCACGTTGTTGCGGCGCGGATGGAAGAAGAATTCGTCGATGCTCGGGGCGATCTCGGGCTGGAGCACGTAGATCATCTCGTCGACCACGCCGACCGCCACCTCGGCGGCCACCGGCTGGCCGGCCAGGCGGGTGTCGACGTCGACCTGCACGGTCTCGCCGGGTCCGTACACCGCCTTGTCGGTACGCATCGCGACCTCGATGCGCGGCTGCTCGACCAGCAGGCCGGCGTTCTGGAACACGTAGTCGCCATTGCGCACATAGGCCACCGAGAAGGTCATGTTGGGGCTCATCTCCTCCTTCACCGGCACGGCCAGACGCCACTGCGTCGGGCCCAGGCGTTCGGCCTTGAGCCAGGCGGCCGGGCGGCCCAGCAGGCCGACGGCCTCGACGCGGTCACGCTCCAGGGTAAGCAGGGCCTGGTCGACGGCTTCCGGAAAACTGATCAGCACCGAGGCGGTCTCGCCGCTGCGGTAGCGCGGCTTGTCGGTCACGATCTGGATGTGGCCGGCCGGCGCCACCAGCCCCGCCCCGCTGACCCAGTGGTGGCCGGCGCCGACCACCCGCCCGGCTGCGTCCTTGAGCAGCAGCGAGTAGCTGCCGGGCTGACTGAAGGTCAATGCCAGGTTGTCCGCACTCACGGGGCCGCTGGCGCGGCTGCGGTTTTCCAGGCGGATCCACTCCCAGCTGGCGGGGCGCAGCGGCGCGGAACTGTCCAGTCCCTCGCCGCTGCGGGCATTGGCTTCGAGGCGAAAGCTGATCGCCTCACCCGGCGCCGAGAACTGGCGCGGCGCCCGCAGCGACCAGCTGCTGCTGCCACGCTCGACCAGCAGCTCGCGGGTGACGCGTACCCGCCAGGCCGCCCCGTCGGTGGCCAGCGCCGAGAGCACCAGGCGGCTGGGTTGTTCGGACGGGGGCAGACGGAAACGCGCCTGGCCCCGGGCGTCGCTGACGATCTCCTGCTGGTCGAGCTTGAGGGGGAGCGCCTGGGCGTAGCCCAGCTCGCCGTCGACCATGGTGAGCTGCTGGGCACGCCCGCTCAGGCTGATCTGGGCGCCGGTGACCGGCTTTCCGTCCGGGTAACTCAGCTGCAACTGCCCGGTGATGGCCTCGCCGGTCTTTAAGTCGGCCTTGTCGGGCACGAGCTGGATCTCGAAGTGCGGCTTCTGGTAC
>JAGOBT010000619.1 GCA_017999135.1 Burkholderiaceae bacterium | reverse complement strand
CCAACCCCCCACTGGAGCCATGATGATCGAGCTGACCCTGCCCACCATGACCTGCGGCCACTGCGTGCGCACCGTCACCGAGACGGTGAAGCAGGTCGACAACCAGGCTACGGTGCAGATCGACCTGCCCACGCACCAAGTGCGCATCCAGTCCAGCCAGCCGGCGGCGGCCTTTGCCGCCGCGCTGACCGAAGAGGGCTACGCGCCCGCCTGACGCATGGTCAGGCGGTGGCGCGCCGCCGCACCGCGTCGATGTAGGCCTGGCCGTCGGGCGGCAGGCCGCTGCGCTGGCTGGCCCAGATCATCTCGCCCAGGCACTCCATCACCTCATGGTGCGCCTCGTGCAGCGCGTTGCGGCGCGCGGCCAGCAGGGCCACTGCCTGGCGGATGCCGGTGGGCTGGTCGATGCTGCACTGCTCGGCAATGCTCAGGTGCATGGCCAGGTGCAGGAACGGATTGGTGCGCCCGTCTTCCACGCTGTAGCTCGCGGCCACGGCCACATCCACATCGGCCAGGTCGGCGTGGTACTCGGGGTGCTCGGTCACCCAGTCGGCGGCCATCGCCTCCATCGGTGTCAGCGGCAGGCCTTGCCGCTGCTTGCGCCAGGTCTCGCAGAAGAAGCGGCGCACATCATGCTGAGAGGGCTGGAACATTCCACAATTGTCGGCCCATCCTGCCTCCGGCCCCGGCCGACACGCCATGACCCTGACCACCGCCCAGCTCTTCACCGACGCCCGCACCCAGAACGGCTACCTGCCCACCCCGGTGGCCGACGACACCCTGCGCCAGCTGTACGACCTGCTGAAGTGGGGCCCCACGGCGGCCAACAGCTGCCCGGCCCGCTTCCAGTTCGTGCGTTCGGCCGAGGCCAAGGCGCGGCTGCTGGCCTGCGTGTCGGCCGGCAACGTGGCCAAGATCACCGAGGCGCCGGTGACGGTGATCGTCGGCATGGATCTCGAATTCCACGAGAAGCTGCCGCAGCTGTTTCCGCATGTGGATGCGCGCGCCTGGTTCGCCGGCAAGCCCGCCGCCATCCAGGAGACCGCGTTCCGCAACAGCAGCCTGCAGGGTGGCTACCTGATCCTGGCGGCCCGCGCGCTGGGACTGGACTGCGGACCGATGAGCGGCTTCGACGCCGCCAAGGTCGATGCCGCCTTCTGGGCCGGCACGCCGGTCAAGACCAACTTCATCTGCACCCTGGGCCATGGTGACCCGGCCAAGCTGTTCGGCCGCAGCCCGCGGCTGTCGTTCGACGAGGCCTGCACGCTGGTCTGATCCGGCACGTCAGGCGTGCGGGGGCGCATCGCCGTCGCCGCCGCCCTGCCAGCCCTGGCGGTTGCGCCGGCTGGTCTGCTGGGCGCGCTCTTGCGCCCACATCGTCTCCAGCTGCTGGCGGCCCTGCTTGGCCAGCGCGATCAGCTTCTGCTCGTCGCCCAGGTGCGGGGCCATCTGCTCGACCAGCGCGATGTTGTGGGCACGGAAGCGCAGCGCCTGGTTGCGCGCCTCATGCGGCTGCCAGCCCATCAGTTGCAGCACCTGGCGCCCGCTCATCAGCGACGCATCCAGCACCTCGCGCTCGATCAGCGTCACACCCAGCTTGCGCAGCCGATAGTAGTGGGTGACGTTGCGCGCGCGCGCAACGATCTGCAGGTGCGGAAAGTGTTCCCGCACCAGTTCGGCCACCTTCAGGCTCTGGTCCATGTCGTCGATGGCCAGCACCAGCACCTGGGCCTGCGCGGCACCGGCGGTGCGCAGCAGGTCGAGCCGGGTGGCGTCGCCATAGAACACCGGCCAGCCGAAGCGGCGCACCGTCTCCACCTGCTCGGCGTTGTGGTCCAGCACGGTGGCGCTCAGGCCGCTGGCATTGAGCAGCCGGCCCACGCCCTGGCCATAGCGGCCGAAGCCGGCAATGATCACCGGGGCGGCCTGCTGTTCGTTGATCTCGGCAGGCTTGGGTGTGCCGCGGCGCTCGGCACGGCGTGCCAGGCGCGGCACCCACCAGCGGTCGGCCACCAGCAGCAGCAGCGGTGTCAGCAGCATCGACACCGCCACCGACGCCACCAGAAACGACGACTGCTCACCGGTGATCACCCGCGCCTGCTGGGCCGTCTGGAACACCACGAAGCCGAACTCGCCGCCCTGGGCCAGCAGGATCATGTAGACCGGCCGTTCCAGCAGCGGCAGCTCGGTCCAGCGCGCCAGCGCCCACAGCACGGCGGCCTTCAGCAGCAGGAAGCCCAGCACCACCGCGGCCATCGCCAGCGGGTGGGCCAGCACCACGGCAAAGTCGATGCTCATGCCCACGGCGATGAAGAACAGGCCCAGCAGCAGGCCCTTGAACGGCTCCAGGTCGGTTTCCAGCGCGCGCCGGTATTCGCTCTCGGCCAGCAGCACGCCGGCCAGAAAGGCGCCCAGCGCCATGCTCAGCCCCACGCTCTGCATCAGCGCGGCGGTGGCCACCACCAGCAGCAGCGCGGCGGCGGTGAAGATCTCCGGCGTGTCGCTGCGGGCGATCCAGCGCAGGGCAGGGCGCAGCAGCAGCCGGCCGCCCAGCACGATGGCGGCGATCACGCCCAGCGCCTTGC
>JAGOBT010000618.1 GCA_017999135.1 Burkholderiaceae bacterium | reverse complement strand
GCCGCTGGCTGGTCGGCCCCGATTCCACCAGCACCTGGCCGCGCAGCGGGCCCAGTTCCAGGCGCAGCCAGTCGCGGGGCAGGGCCGTGGCGGTGGTGCGCGCCTCGGGCGTGCTGCTGGCACGCAGCGCCAGCGCCTGCTCGGCCGGCTTGCCCAGCGGCGCCGGCAGGTCGATGGCCAGGCCCTGCAGGTTGCTGGCGAGCTGCCAGTCGGCCTGGCCATGCTGGATGCTGGTCTGCAGCCGGTAGGTGGCCTGGCCCTGCAGCCGCTGCGCCAGCCGCGGCAGCGTGGGGCCCAGTTCGGTGGCGCGGCGCAGCGCGTCGGCGCTGGCCTGACCGCTGACGACCAGGCGCAGGCTGCCGTCGGGCTGGCTGGCGCCGTCGAGCACCGCCTCGCCGCCCTGCAGCTGGGCGCGCAGGCCGGCGATCTGCACGCCCTTGTGGGTGGCGTCGATGCGGCCGCGCGCGCCGGCCAGCAAGGGCAGGTCGGGCCGCAGGCGGATGTCGTTGCCGGGCAGTTGCAGGCTGGCCTTGAGCTGGGCGTCGGCGGTGTGGCCCAGCGGCACGGCCAGCGCCAGCTTCAGCTCGCCGTTGCCGCTGGCGGTGGTGGCGTCCAGCAGGTGGCCGGTGGCGTCACCCAGCGGCGTGCCGCGCACCGCGCGCAGCAGGTCGGCCAGCGGGCCGCGCACCACGCCTTCCACTTCCAGCTGTGTCGGGTCGGCCGACAGCACGCGGATGCCGCCCGACACTTCGTCCAGCGCCAGGCCCCACAGCGTGCCGCGGGTGCGGGCAAAGCGCATGGCATCCCGCTCGAACACCAGCTCGCCCGAGATGGTGCCGAAGGTGGGCCAGGGGGAGTCCCAGGCCGGCTCGGTGCTGCCGGGCGGCACCGACGGCACCGGCGCCAGCGTCACGTCCTTCAATTGGCCGGCGATGCGGAAATCGCCGTCGCGCTTGTTCAGGAACGGAAAGTCCCACAGGTCGCCCTGCACCCGGAAGGCGACATCGTGCACCGTGCCGCCGCGCACGGCACGCTGCGTCCAGGCGCGGGTGTGGGCGCTGATGCCCAGCGGCAGGTAGCGCGCCACCTGGTTGGCACGTCCTTCGGCCAGCCGGCCCTCCAGCGTCAGCACGCCGGGCAACCGGCCGCCCTTGCCGAAGCCCGCACCGCTGCCGGTGTGCCAGCTGGCCTGCAGCGTGCCGCGGGCGTCGGCGTTGTCGAAGCTGACGTCGAGCACCTGCAGCGCCACCATCGGCGGCGCGTCGGCGGTGGCCGCCGGGGTCAGCGTCCATTGCAGGCGGGCGGCGAACTGGGTCAGCGGCACCACCGCCTCGTCGAACACGCCGGGCAGGGTGATCTGGCCGTCGGCCAGGCGCAGGTCGGCACGGCCGCCGGTGTGGCTGGCGTCGATCTGCAGGTCGGCACCGCGCCAGCCGGGCCGGCCGATGCCGCCGGGCTCGGGCGACGCCGCTGCGGCGATGGACAGGCCCTGCACGGCGGCCTTGGCGGTCCAGCTGCGGGGCTGGTCGAGCGGGCCGTCCCAGCGGGCGTCGAGCGCGCTGACCGCGCCTTCGGGCTGCAGCTGGTGCAGCAGATCACGCACGCCGGCACCGATGGGCAGGCGCTCGGCCAGCGCGGCCAGCAGCGGCAGGTCGAGCCGGTCGGCGGTGAACTGGCCGCCGTCCAGCGGCGGCAGCCAGTGCTGGATGGCCGCCGCCGAGGCTGGCGGCGCCGCGGCCACTTCGGCCACTTCGGCAGCCGCCGGCCGCCACTGCAGGGCCAGCTGGCTGGGTGCCCACACCTCGCCCTCGGGCGTGGTGAAGGCCAGGCCCTGCAGCGCCAGGCGTGCGCCGCCGCCTTGCCGCTCGGCCACGAGCCGGCCGCTCAGCGCGGCCAGCGCCACCGGTTCCAGCCCGCGGCCCAGCTGCACCGACACGCCACGCAGCACCGCGTCCAGCGTCAGCGCCTGCGGCCGGCCCTGGTCCCAGTCGACCCAGGCGCGCAGCGCGGCGCGGCCCTGCTGCAGATCGACAGGCAGGTGCACATGGTGGCGCAGCTGGGCCACGTCGGCCCGCGGCAGGCTGGCGTGCAGCGTGCCTTTCCAGCGCCGCCAGTCGCCCGGGCGCGACAGCAGCGCCCCGCGGGCCTGGCCAACAATGGCGAAGCGGTCGCCCCAATCAGGCGGCGGTGTCGCGTCCAGCCGCAGCTCATGCCGGCGGCCGCTGTTGCGCAGCAGCAGCTGCACATCGGCCAGTGCCAGCGGCGGGGCGGCGCGCTGCTCGTCCAGCCAGCGCAGCGTGCCGCCGCGCACCAGGATCTCGTGCTGGCTGAAGACCCAGTCGGTGGTGTCGTGGGCGCCCAGCGTGGGGGTCTGGGCGCCGAGTTGCAGGCCGCCCACGTACAGCCGGCCGGCGGTGTCGCGCCGCACGTCGAGCCGGGCATCCTCGATCAGCAGCTGGGCGAACCGCAGCTGCAGGCCCAGCAGCGACGGCACCGACAGCGCGGCCTGCACCCGCGGCAGGCGCAGCGCCTCGCGGCCGGCGGCGTCGCGCAGCACCACGTCCTGCAGCTGGAAGCTGGGCAGCCAGCCAC
>JAGOBT010000617.1 GCA_017999135.1 Burkholderiaceae bacterium | reverse complement strand
TGGACGCCGGCCTGGGCAAGACCACCAGCACCGGCACGGTGACCTTGATCGCGCCCACGCTGGTCATCACCCAGCCGGTCGAGCGGCATGTGATCGACGGCATCGACTGCATCTTCGAGCTGACGCCTGGTGCCGAGGCGCCTGCCGAACTGGTCATCCACCACCCCGGGCTGCGGGTGCTGAACATGACCGAGATCGCCAGCCAGAACTTCCACAACCTGTTGCCGCTGCGTGGTGCGCAGGCGCGGGATGCGCTGGCCTGGAGCCGCTACCTGGACGGCGCCCTGCAGCGCTACGGCGCGGGCAGCGACGTGCTGATCGCCCAGCACCACTGGCCGGTGTGGGGCGGCGCGGCGATCGACCGCTTCCTGCGCAACCAGCGTGACCTGTACAAGTTCGTGCACGACCAGACGCTGCGGCTGATGAACCACGGCCTGCTGGCCAGCGAGATCGCCGAGCGCCTGCAACTGCCGCGCAGCCTGCAGGACGACTGGGCCTGCCACGGCTTCTATGGCACGGTGAAGCACAACGTGAAGGCCATCGTGCAGCGCTACCTGGGCGCCTACGATGGCAACCCCGCCCACCTGGACCCTTTGCCGCCGGTGCAGGCCGCGCGCAAGACGCTGCAGTACATGGGCGGGGCCGATGCGGTGCTGGCCCGTGCGCGTGGCGACTTCGGCGCCGGTGAATACCGCTGGGTGGCCCAGGTGTGCGCGATGGTGGCCCATGCCGGCCGGCCGGGTGACGCGGCGGTGCAGGCCGCCAGCGCCCTGGGCGCGCTGGCGCTGGAGCAACTGGGCTACCAGGCCGAATCAGCCACCTGGCGCAATGCCTACCTGCAGGCGGTGATGGAGCTGCGCCACGGCGTGCCGCAGCTGCCGCGCGCCGGCGGCGTGGTGCGCGACGTGCTGCGCGCGCTGCCGCTGGGCCTGTTCCTCGACCACCTGGCCATGCGCCTGGATGCGGCGCGCATCGACGGCCTGGCGCTGCGCATCGGCTGGTGCATCACCGACACCGGCGAGCAGGCGCTGCTGAGCCTGGAGAACAGTGCGCTCACCCACCGCCTGGGTGTGCCGGTCGACGGTGCCGACGCCCAGGTGCAACTGACCCGCGCGGTGATGGACGACATCTCGGTGCAGAAGCTCGGCTATGCCGACGCGGTGCAGGGCGGGCAGATGCAGGTGCTGGGCCAGCGGGATGCGGTGCTGCAGATGCTGGCTGCGCTGGACAGCTTCGACCGCATGTTTGCGGTGGTGGGGCCACGCCCGCCCCTGGCCCACGACAACCCCTGAGGAGCCCCTGATGGCCAACACCAAGCCGTTGAAGCTGATCAACATTGCCAGGCGCTACAAGCACATCCGCCCGGTGCCGCGCATGCCCAACTTTGCCGCCTGGATCGAGGGCGTCGATCTCACCCAGCCGCTCAGCGACGCGGTGCAGGCCGAGCTGCGCCAGGCGCTGTGGGACTTCGAGGTGATCTTCTTCCGCCCGCAGGCCATCACGCCGCCGCAGCATGTGGCGCTGGCCAAGGTGTTCGGCCCGATCTCGTCGGGCTCGTACTTCGAGCGCAAGCCCGGCGCGCCCGAGCTGGAGATGATCGTCAGCGACCAGGACCGCCCACCCGGCATCGACAACTGGCACACCGACATCAGCTGGAAGCCCCAGCCGCCGCTGGGCACGGCCATCCAGATCACGGTGACGCCGCCGGCCGGCGGCAACACCTGCTGGATGAGCACCAGCAAGGCCTACGACTGGTTGTCGCCCGGCATGCAGAAGTACCTGCAGGGCCTGACGGCGGTGCACACCTGGGAGGTGTCGGGCTTCCGCGAGGCGCTGGGCCAGCGTGGCGACGAAGCGCTGATCGCCGCCATCAAGGCCTTCAAGCCGGTGGTGCACCCGGTGGTGCGCACCAACCCCGATTCAGGCCGCAAGTGCATCTTCGTCAACGCCGACTTCACCCGCAACATCCAGGGCGTGGACCGGCACGAGGCGCGCGGCATCCTGAACTTTCTGCTCGAGTGGATGAAGAAGCCCGAGTTCATGGTGCACCACCAGTGGGAAGCCGGCGGCATCGCCGTGTGGGACAACCGCAGCACCCAGCACTACGCCCTGGCCGACTACTGGCCGCACGACCGGGTGAACCAGCGCGCCACCTTCGACGTGCCCGGCACCGCGGCGCCCACGGCCACACCCAACCAGGTGGCGCTGAAGGGGCGCAAACTGCGCACCTGACCATCCACCTGCCCGCTGGAGCCTTCCATGCCACGCCTGCACGCCGACGAGATCGCCCGCTACCAGCGCGACGGCTGGGTGGTGCCGCAATGGCGCCTGCCCGATGCGCAGTTGGCCACCATGCAGGCCGCGCTGGACGAACTGCTGCGCCGCAACCCCGGCGTGCGGCCCGAGAAGCTGGTGTCGGCCCATGTCGAGCGGGCCGGCAGCGGCGCCGACAACGGCGAGGGCGTGCGTGGCGTGGCCGACTTCCTGCATCTGGCGCGCGATCCGGCCATCGTCGACCTGGTGGCCAGCCTGATCGGCGACGACGTGATCCTGTGGGGCGCCCATGTGTTCTGCAAGCCGGCGGCCGAGGGCT
>JAGOBT010000086.1 GCA_017999135.1 Burkholderiaceae bacterium | reverse complement strand
TGAGCAGCGTCTTCTGCAGCAGCACCAGCTGCGGCTGGATCTCGACATTGAAGCGGCGGCTGGTCTGGAACAACCGCATCAGCACCTGGCCCAGCGAAATGTCCTTCAGCGGCCGGTCGAAGTGCGGCTCGCACACTGCGCGGATGGCGCTCTCCAGCGCGTCCACGCGGGTGCCCGGCGGCACCCAGCCGCTTTCCAGGTGCAGCTCGGCCACGCGCTTGTAGTCACGCCGGAAGAACGCCAGGAAGTTCTGCGCCAGGTATTCCTTGTCGTTGTCGGTCAGCGTGCCGACGATGCCGAAATCCAGTGCGATGTAGCGGCCGAAGCTGCGCGGCGCCAGGCTCACCTGGATGTTGCCGGGGTGCATGTCGGCATGGAAGAAGCCGTCGCGGAACACCTGCGTGAAGAAGATGGTGACACCATCTCGCGCCAGCTTGGGGATGTCGACACCCGCCTCGCGAAGGCGGTCGAGCTGGTTGATCGGCACGCCGTGCATGCGCTCCATCACCAGCACGCTGGGGGTGCAGAAGTCCCACACCATCTCGGGCACCAGCACCAGATCCAGCCCCTGCATGTTGCGGCGCAGCTGGGCGGCATTGGCGGCCTCGCGCACCAGGTCCAGCTCGTCGTGCAGGTAGCCGTCGAACTCGGCCACCACCTCGCGCGGCTTCAGGCGCTTGCCGTCGGCCCAGGCCCATTCCACCACCCGCGCCAGCGTGTGCAGCAGCGCCATGTCGTGGTCGATCACATCCAGCATGCCCGGGCGCAGCACCTTCACCGCCACCTCCCGGCCGCTCTTGAGCGTGGCGAAGTGCACCTGGGCGATGGATGCGCTGGCCACCGGCGTGGTGTCGAACTGGTCGAAGACCTCGTCGATGCGCTTGCCGAAGGCCTTCTCGATCAACGCCACCGCCTGGCTGCTGGGAAACGGCGGCACCCGGTCCTGCAGCAGGGCCAGCTCGTCGGCCACGTCCAGCGGCAGCAGGTCGCGCCGGGTGCTCAGCACCTGGCCGAACTTCACGAAGATCGGCCCCAGCTTCTCCAGCGCCATGCGCAGCCGGGCGCCCCGTGGCGCGTCCAGGCTGGCGCGGCGGCCGATGGTGGCCACCCGCACCAGCGCCCGCACCCAGCCCTGGCGGAAGCGCGACAGCGCCACCTCGTCCAGGCCGAAGCGCAGCACCGTCAGGCCGATGTAGACCAGCCGGAAGAATTGGCCCATGCCCCTGGCTCGTGCGGTCGCCAGCGGATGTCAGCGGTTGCGCATGCGGCCTGCGGCCGCTTCGGCACCCTGCCGAGCGCCCTGCAGCGCCTTGCGCAGCGCCTGCGCCAAACCGGTGCCCAGGCGGTGCAGTTCATGCGCCACGGTGGGGCCGAAGAGCCGCTGCAGGTCGTCGGCCACGTCCCAGCGCAGGTTCTTCAGCAGCCAGTCGACGTCGGCGGCCAGGTTGGCGTCGCCTTCGATCACCACCGGTGGCATCTGTCCGGTCAGCGCCTGCAGGGCCAGCGCAGCGGGGTTGGCGGCGTCCAGCCGCACCCGCAGGTCGGCATCGACCGGATCACGGCACCACTCCACCAGCCCGGCGGGCGTGATGCGAAAGGCCAGCGGCGGTGGCGCCGGCAACAGGCGCGGCAATTGCAACAGGTCGAGCCGCAGCACGCGCCCCTGGTGCGGCTGCATGCGCGCCACGGCTTGCGGCTCGGCCGACATCACGTGGTTGACCACCAGCACCAGGCGGTCCATCAAGGCCGGAGCGAGCAGTGCGTTGAGGTTTTGCAGCATCCCGAGATTGTAGGCAGTCGGCCACGGCCCCCCAGTCCGACAGCGTGAGGTGACATGTTTATCAACGAGAATGCGCGGTTTTTGAACATTCCGCTGCTGCCGGTGCACCACCGGTCAGGCGGAATCCAACAGCCCCGGCGGTCCGAGCTGGCAGCCAGCGCTGCCAGCCTGCCCACCGCACCAAGAGCCTGATGTTCGAGTCCCGCAGCCCCCGCAACTTCAACAGCGCCCCGCAATCGGTCACCGCGTTCATCGCCACGGTGCTCGAGCCCGCGATCACGGTGCTGGTGTACCTGGGCGCGCTGGCCTGGCATGGCGAGGACGTCGGGCGTGCCGACCTGACGCTGTGCTTCCTGGTGCTGGCGCTCACCTTTCCCGGCATCAACCGGTTCCGTGACCGGCTGAGCTCGGCCGCGGTGGGCATCCTGGGCTCGTGGCTGACCTTGCTGGCCATCTTGCTGGGCTTCGGCTACGGCACCCGCAGCCTCGACCTGTTCCAGCACGACGTGATGCTGTTCTGGGCCGTGATCACCCCCGTGCTGCAACTGGCCGCGGTGCGGCTGGGCTACAAGGCCATCCGCCGGCAGGCGCGCGACCCCGGCAACCGCCGCAGTGCGGTGGTGCTCGGCGCCGGCGCGCTGGGCGTGAAGGTGGCGCACGCGCTGGCGTCCAGCCCCACGCAGGGCGTGGACTTTCTGGGCTACTTCGACGACCGCGCCGACGCCCGGGTGCATGCCAGCACCCTGAACCAGCGCCTGGGCAACCTGCTTGACGCGGCGCCCTACATCCGTGCCCATGGCATCAAGGAGGTGTTCATCACCCTGCCGCTGGGCTCGCAGCCACGCATCATCGACCTGCTGGAGCATCTGCAGGGCACCACCGCGTCGATCTACTTCGTGCCCGACGTGTTCGGCATCAGCATCATCCAGGGCCGCCTGCAGGACATGAGCGGCGTGCCGGTGGTGGGCATTTGCGAAACACCGTTCACCGGCACCAACCGGCTGATCAAGCGTGTCAGCGACATCGTGCTGTCGATCCTGATCCTGCTGCTGATCTTCCCGATCATGATCGCGGTGGCCGTCGGCGTGCGGCTGAGCTCGCCCGGGCCGATCATCTTCCGCCAGAAGCGCAACGGCCTGGACGGCGAGGAGATCATCGTCTACAAGTTCCGCTCGATGCGTGCGATGGACAACGGCCCGGTGGTCAAGCAGGCCACCAAGGGCGACCCGCGCATCACGCCGTTCGGCGCCTTCATCCGCAAGACGTCGCTGGACGAACTGCCGCAGTTCATCAACGTGCTGCAGGGCCGCATGAGCATCGTGGGCCCGCGCCCGCATGCGGTGGCGCACAACGAGATGTACCGCCAGCTGATCAAGGCCTACATGGTGCGGCACAAGGTCAAGCCCGGCATCACCGGCTGGGCCCAGGTGAACGGCCACCGCGGCGAGACCGACACCCTCGACAAGATGCAGGCCCGCGTGGAATACGACCTGGAGTACCTGCGCAACTGGTCGCTGGGCCTGGACTTGGTGATTATTCTGCGCACCGTCAAATCGGTGCTGGCCGACAGCAAGGCCTATTGACTGATCCCGCTGGCGGCAGCCGGCGCCGACTGGAGACCCCCCATGCGCACCCTCTTCCCCCGTCCTGCCACCCGCATCGCCGCTGCACTGGTGCTGCTGGCCAGCCCGCTGGCGATGGCTGAAACCAGCCCCTACTACATCGGCGTGTCGCAGGCGTTCGGGCATGAGTCGAACCTGTACCGGGTGGGTGGCAACGCGGGCCTGCCCGCGGGTGCCCAAAGCGAATCGGACACCATTTCCACGACATCGCTGGTGGCCGGCATCGACCAGACCTGGGGCCGGCAGCGCCTGAGCGGCAGCGGCTCACTGCGCGCCAGCCGCTATGCCAAGAACGACCAGCTCAACAACGAAGGCTATGGCCTGAACCTGGGGCTGGACTGGGAGACCGTGGCACGCCTGTCGGGCCGCCTGGGTGTCAGCGCCGACCGCAGCCTGCGCAACTACGACCCGGCCTACCAGTCGGGCCTGGCCGCCGAGCGCAACATCGAGGACAACAACCAGATCAACGCCACCGTGCGGCTGGGCACCGTCACCCGGCTCACGGCCGAGGCCACGGCCAGTGCCAGGCAGGTGCGCTACTCAGCCCAGGCCTTTGCGGGGTCGGAATACAACCAGAGCAGCGGCTCGCTGGGAGCGCGCTACCGCCTGGGCGGCGCCACCACCGTGGGCCTGGCCTGGCGCCAGTCGCATGTGAAGTACGTCTCGCGCAACGACCCGTACAAGCGCCGCGACATCGACCTGACGGGCAACTGGACGCCCAGCGGCCTGACCAACCTGTATGCCCGCATCAGCCACACCCGCACCGACCACAGCCAGTCGCCGCAGCGCGACTACTCTGGCATGACGGCCGAATTGCGCGGCAGCACGCAGATCACCGGCAAGGTCAAGCTCAGCACCCGGCTGTCACGCGACTTGAGCCAGGGCAACTCCACCTTCGACTTCCAGGGCCAGACCCCGTCGGTCGAGTTCGACCGGGTCAGCACCGCCATGCGCCTGGGCGCTGACTATGACCTGAGCGCCAAGATCGCGCTGACCGCCGGCATCGACCATGTCCGCCGCAGCTTCGAGGGCACCCGGTTTGCCATCAACGGCAGCGACCGCACCACCAGCCTGAGCCTGGGCGCGCGCTGGCTGCCCACCCGCGCCATCCAGGTCGGCTGCAACCTCAGCCATGACACCCGCAGCGTCAGCCAGGTGGGCAACCCGTACACCAGCAACGGTGTCAATTGCTACGGCCAGTTCGTGCTGCAGTGAGCACCGGCCCGCAGCGCATGCCCACCATCCTGCTGACCGGCGCGGCCGGCTACATCGCGTCCCACACCTGGCTGGCCCTGCAGCAGGCCGGCTTCCAGGTGGTGGGGGTCGACGACTTCTCCAACAGCTCACCCGAGGTGCTGGCACGGCTGCAGCGCCTGGGCGGCCAGGTGCCGGTGTTCGAGCAGGCCAGCGTCTGCGACGCGGCGGCCATGCAGGGCATCTTCAGCCGGCATGCGATCGACGCGGTGGTGCACTTCGCCGCCTTCAAGGCGGTGGGCGAGAGCACGGCCCAGCCCCTGGCCTACTACCGCAACAACATCGGCGGGCTGGTCACCACCTGCGAGGCCATGCGCGCTGCCGGCTGCCGGCGCATCGTGTTCAGCAGCAGCGCCACGGTGTACGGCGACCCGCAGCGCCTGCCCATCACCGAAGACAGCCCGCTGACGGCCACCAACCCCTACGGCCAGACCAAGCTGATCGGCGAGACCATCCTGCGTGACCTGGGCGCAGCCGATGCGCAGTGGCAAACCGCCTGCCTGCGCTACTTCAACCCGGTGGGCGCGCATGACAGCGGCCTGATCGGCGAAGACCCGCGCGGCACGCCCAACAACCTGATGCCCTACGTGGCGCAGGTGGCCGTGGGCCGGCGCGCGCAGCTCAACGTGTTCGGCAACGACTACCCCACGCCCGACGGCACCGGCGTGCGTGACTACATCCACGTGGTCGACCTGGCTGAAGGCCATGTGGCCGCGCTGCGGCGCCTGTTCGACGCGCCCGGCTCGTTCACCGTCAACCTGGGCACCGGGCGCGGCTACAGCGTGCTGGAACTGGTGGCTGCCTATGCGCGCGCCAGCGGCCGGCCGGTGCCCTACGCCGTCGTGGCGCGCCGGCCCGGCGACGTGGCCGCCTGCTATGCCGACCCGTCGCTGGCGCAGCAACTGCTGGGCTGGCAGGCCCGGCATGACCTGGATCGCATGTGCGCCGACAGCTGGCGCTGGCAACAACACAACCCCAACGGATTTGCCGCATGACCCTGCACGTTCAACCCGTCATCATGGCCGGCGGGTCCGGCACACGGCTGTGGCCGCTGTCGCGCGCCGGCTTTCCCAAGCAGTTCCTGGTGCTGTCGGGCGATGCCGACAACCGGCACAGCCTGTTCCAGCAGGCGGTGCAACGCCTGCAAGGGCTGCAGGACGACACCATCACCGTGGCCGCGCCCAGCATCGTCGGCAATGAAGACCACCGCTTCCTGGTGCTGGACCAGCTGCGTGAGCTGAAGCTCGAACCCGCCGCCGTGCTGCTGGAGCCCGCAGGCCGCAACACCGCGCCGGCCGTCACGCTGGCCGCGCTGGCCGCGCTGGAAGGCGGTGCCGACCCGGTGCTGGTGGTCAATTCATCCGACCAGACGGTGACCGACACGGCCGCGTTCACTGCCGCGCTGCGCACTGCCGTGCAGGTGGCGGCAGATGGCTGCATCGTGATCCTGGGCATCACCCCCGACAAGCCCGAGACCGGCTACGGCTACATCCGGGTGGCGGGCGACGGCGACACAGCCCCGGCCGTGGCCCGGTTCGTCGAGAAGCCCGACGCCGCCACCGCCGCGCGCTATCTGGCCGAGGGCGGCTACTTCTGGAACGCCGGCATGTTCGTGCTGAAGGCCAGCGTGTGGATGGCGGCACTGCAGCGGTTCCGCCCCGACATCGCCACCGCCACCCGCGCCGCCTGGGCCGCCCGCAGCACCGACGCCAAGTTCGTGCGCCCGGGCAAGGCCGAGTTCACCGCCGTGCCGTCGGAATCGGTGGATTACGCCGTCCTGGAGAAATGCCCCGGCACCGACATCCCCATCCGCATGGTGGCGCTGGACGCCGGCTGGAATGATCTGGGCGCCTGGGACGCCGTCTGGCAGGTGGCCCCCAAGGATGCGCAGGGCAACGCCAGCGTGGGCGACGCCATCGTCAAGGACAGCCACAACACCCTGGTGCATGCCCACAGCCGGCTGGTCAGCGTGGTGGGGCTCGATGACGTGGTGGTGGTGGAAACCGCCGACGCCGTGCTGGTGGCCAGCCGCGCCCGCAGCCAGGACGTGAAGCTCATCGTCAACCAGCTGGGCAGCGAACAGCGTGGCGAGCAGACGCTGCACCGCAAGGTGCACCGCCCCTGGGGCTGGTACGACAGCATCGACAACGGCCCGCGCCACCAGGTCAAGCGCATCATGGTCAAGCCCGGCGCCAGCCTGAGCCTGCAGATGCACCACCACCGGGCCGAGCACTGGATCGTGGTCAGCGGCACCGCCGAGATCACCAACGGCGACAAGGTGCTGCTGCTGGCCGAGAACCAGAGTACCTACATCCCGCTGGGCCAGACCCACCGCCTGGCCAACCCGGGCAAGGTGCCGCTGGAGATCATCGAGGTGCAGAGCGGCAGCTACCTGGGCGAAGACGACATCGTGCGCTTCGAAGACACCTACGGACGGAAATGACATGACCATTCTCGTCACCGGCGGCGCCGGCTTCATCGGCAGCAACTTCGTGCTCGACTGGCTGGCGGATCCGGCAGCTGAGCCGGTGGTCAATCTGGATGCCCTCACCTACGCCGGCAACCAGGCCAACCTGGCCAGCCTGCAGGGCGATGCCCGCCACGCCTTCGTGCACGGCGACATCTGCGACCGGGCGCTGGTCGACAGCCTGCTGGCCACGCACCAGCCGCGCGCCATCGTGCACTTTGCGGCCGAAAGCCACGTGGACCGCAGCATCCACGGCCCCGGCGCCTTCATGAAGACCAACGTCGACGGCACCTTCACCCTGCTGGAAGCCGCACGCGCCCACTGGGGAAGCCTGGCCGGCGATGCCAAGGCGGCCTTCCGCTTCCACCATGTCAGCACCGACGAGGTCTACGGCAGCCTGCAGCCCGGCGCGCCAGCCTTCACCGAAGACCACCCCTACGAGCCCAACAGCCCCTACAGCGCCAGCAAGGCCGCCAGCGACCACCTGGTGCGCGCCTGGCACCACACCTACGGCCTGCCGGTGGTCACCACCAACTGCAGCAACAACTACGGGCCTTACCACTTCCCGGAGAAGCTGATCCCGCTGATGATCGTCAACGCCCTTGCGGCTAAGCCGCTGCCGGTGTACGGCGACGGCCAGCAGATCCGCGACTGGCTGTACGTGGGCGACCATTGCAGCGGCATCCGCGCGGTGCTGGCCGGCGGCCGGCTGGGCGAGACCTACAACATCGGTGGCTGGAACGAGCAGGCCAACATCGACATCGTCAGGATCGTCTGCGGCCTGCTCGATGAACTGCGGCCCGACCCGGCCGGCCCCTACGCCCGCCTGATCACCTACGTGACCGACCGCCCCGGCCATGATCGGCGTTATGCCATCGACGCCCGCAAGATCGAGCGTGAACTGGGCTGGCGCCCGGCCGAGACCTTTGCCAGCGGCATCCGCAAGACGGTGCAGTGGTACCTGGCCAACGCCGACTGGGTGGCCAGCGTGCAGAGCGGCGCCTACCGCGACTGGGTGTCGACCAACTACGCCGGGCGGACCTGAGCATGAAGATCCTGCTGCTGGGCAAGAACGGCCAGGTGGGCTGGGAACTGCAGCGTGCGCTGGCGCCGCTGGGCGACTTGGTGGCCTGCGACTTCGACACCCCGGCGCCGCTGACGGCCGATTTCTCGCATCCCGAGAGCCTGGCCGCCCTGGTGGCTGCGGTGCAGCCCGACGTGATCGTCAATGCCGCTGCGCACACCGCAGTGGACAAGGCCGAGAGCGAGCCCGACCTGGCCCAGGCGCTGAACGCCACCGCGCCCGCCGTGCTGGCCTGCGAAGCGGCCGCGCGTGGCGCCTGGCTGGTGCACTACAGCACCGACTATGTCTTCGACGGCAGCGGCCACAGCCCCCGCAGCGAAGACGCGCCCACCGGCCCGCTCAGCGTGTACGGCCGCACCAAGCTGGCCGGCGAGCAGGCGATTGCCACCAGCGGCTGCAAGCACCTGATCTTGCGCACCAGCTGGGTGTATGCGGCGCGCGGCGGCAACTTCGCCAAGACCATGCTGAAGCTGGCGGCCGAGCGCGACGCGCTGAACGTCATCGCCGACCAGTGGGGCGCGCCCACCAGCGCCGAACTGCTGGCCGACGTGACGGCGCATGCCCTGCGCCAGGCCATGGCCCGGCCTGAACTGGCCGGCCTGTACCACTGCGTGGCCGGCGGCGAGACCACCTGGCATGCCTATGCGCAACTGGTGATCGAACACGCCCGCGCTGCCGGTGTACCAATCAAGGTGGCGGCCGATGCGGTGCGCCCCATCCCCACCACCGCCTACCCCACGCCGGCCACACGGCCCTTGAATTCCCGCCTGGACACCAGCCGCCTGCAGACCGCCTTCGGCCTGCACCTGCCGGATTGGCAGCCCGGCGTGGTGCGCATGCTGACCGAACACCTGCAACGCTGAACCGGCCCCGAGGACACATCTCCATGCAACGCAAAGGCATCATCCTGGCCGGCGGCTCCGGCACCCGGCTGCACCCGGCCACCTTGGCCATCAGCAAGCAATTGCTGCCGGTGTACGACAAGCCGATGGTGTACTACCCGCTCAGCACGCTGATGCTGGCCGGCATCCGCGACATCCTGGTCATCAGCACGCCGCAGGACACGCCGCGCTTCGAGGCCCTGCTGGGCGACGGCAGCCGCTGGGGTCTGAACCTCAGCTACTGCGTGCAGCCCAGCCCCGACGGCCTGGCGCAGGCCTTCATCCTGGGTCGGCAGTTCGTGGGCAACCACCCCAGCGCGCTGGTGCTGGGCGACAACATCTTCTACGGCCACGACTTCGCCACGCTGCTCAAACGCGCGGATGGCCGCACCAACGGCGCCAGCGTGTTTGCCTACC